>WFTO01000365.1 GCA_015485435.1 Anaerolineae bacterium
ACAGACAGCGCCCAACTGGCTGTCCTGTCGATTCAATGTCAGCGATTATGCAGGACAAACGATCGTCTTATATTTCGGGGTTAAGAACAATGGGTTGGATGGACTCACCGCCATGTACGTTGACGACGTCAGTTTAGGCGTCCTTGCTGAATCACAGCTTCCTTCAGAGGGATGTAAGACCATTGAAGCCACTCCGTCGCCCACGCCTACGGCAACGCCCACAGGAACCGCTCCTCCTACCGCAACCCCTACGCCCTCGCTCACACCCACGCCAACCTCCACGATCAGTCCAACCCCATCCCCCACACCCACGGCAACCCCAACCGCAACGCCACCACCTGCAACCCCCTCCTGTGCGCAATTGGTTCAAAACCCCGAATTCGATGCGGGCTATCAGGGTTGGACACAAAACCTCTATCTGACGGCCACTTATCAAGATGCATTGGGCGAGTCGCATACTGGGGCCTGGTTCGGCGGGGCGGAATATATCGACCAATTCCTGTATCAGGATGTCACGATTCCTGAAGATGGTGATTCCATCCGGCTCAGTTTCCTTTGGGCATTCGAGCCGGCAGAGGGCATGGGAACCGGGGATGCGCTTACCCTGATTTTGCAAAGCCCTGATGGAACGCTTCTGCAACCCTTGTTAACCATTGAACGCGACAGCATCTCTCGCCGTTGGCAAAGCGCCAGTTTTCCCTTGAATGCTTTTCGCGGCCAGAGGATTCGCATCTACGCCCGCGCGACCACCCATGCAACCACCCCATCCTGGTATCTCGACCAAGTTCAAATCCTCACCTGCGCCCTCGATCAGCATGCTTTTCTTCCCTGGGTGCTCAGCCATCATCTCAACAACTTGCAGACGCGATAATTGCTTCAGTCCCTATGCCATGAGCCTACTTCGTGGTCGTTGCTGTGACCAAGGGCCAGGTTTGCCAACTCACAAGTTTTAGATCCGCGTCATAGTGGAAGACCATTTCCTGGGGCGGGCCTGCAGGGTCGATGACGTAGGGGAAGAAGATGGCGTCGGCCTGGGGGATGGGCAGGCGGAGGACCTCCTCCACCCGAAACCACTGCAACCGGCCCTCCCGCTCATCCCCGACTTCCTCGCCATCCTCCACTCGGGTACGATAGACAAACATGAGCCATTGCCAGTCGGGATCGGGCGAGAGCTCGGTGATGACGGCCCGCAGCTCGGGATGCACCGCGCGCAGGCCCGTCTCCTCATACAGCTCGCGGATCGCGCACTGCCGGGGCGACTCCCCCGGATCGATCTTGCCACCGGGCGCGATCCAGAGCCCCAGATTGGGCTCCTTGTGCCGATAGAGCATCAGCACCCGGTCGTCCCGCTGGGCGTAGATGAGCGTGGCGAGAATAAAGTTGGACAAGTTAGATCCCCCTCACTTCTCCCAACATCAGATGATAGCGAATCATGCCCCGAATGCCAATCGTCGGTAGAACGCCTGGTTCTTTTCCAAAACCTTTTCCAGCGCTTGCTCGAAGGCGTCATCGGGACGCGCCAGCAGTTCCTCAATGCTCGCCTGGATGAGCGATTCCGGCGAAACCTGGAGCCGTTCCGCTTTTTCTTCAAGACGTTGTTTCTTCTCTTCGGGAAGATGAATGGTCAATACACTCATAACTGACTCCATGAAGCTTGTTCTTTGAATTGTATCGGTTTTGCAAGGAGATAACAAAAGGAACGCTTCGGGGCTGCTTCGTCACATTTTTGCAGCCCCGAAGCGCGGCGGTATCAGCTCAACGCCCGGATCTGTTCCTCCAGCCGGGCTTTCTGGGCCTGCAGGTCGGCCAGGGTCTGGCGAGCCTGGGCCACCACCTTCTCGGGGGCTTTCTGTACGAAGTTGGGATTGTTCAACCGGGCCTGGGTGGAGGCGATGCGCTTTTCCGTCTCGGCCAACTGCTTGCGCAGCCGGGCCAGCTCCGCCTCGATGTCCACCATGCCGCCCAGGGGCAGGAACGCGGTGGTATCCGCCACCACCAGGCTCACGCCCTTCTCGCCCTCGGGGATGGGGCCGAAGGTGATCTGTTCGGGGTCCAGGCGGGCCAACAGGGCCAGGATGTCGCGCATCGCGGCCAGGGGCTCACCGTAGGTGGGCGCGTCGATGACCGCAGCGATCTTGCGCGCGGGCTCCACGTTGTATTCGCTGCGCGCGTTGCGGATG
>WFTO01000366.1 GCA_015485435.1 Anaerolineae bacterium
GATGATTTTTATGCGAAATTTCGAAAAATTTGGCGGTATCCTGCCACCTACGCCTTGAAATGCTTTATGAAACGGAGCTATTCTCGGTTTCTTTGCGCTTCTCTCGATCAGCAAAAAGCGCGTGAGCAAAGGTCGCTTGCAAGCCTTGGTCTGCTCTCCTTCGCCGGCGTTTGATGCCAAAATGTCCCCAATAACGACGGATGGTTAGAAGAATGGGATAGCAAACATGGTCAATGCATAGTCGCGGGGCGCTGGCCGCAAGATGCGCAATTCGAACCATTCTGGAGTCAGTCAGTGACGCCACTAAAACGTCGCCGCGATGGTGTAAGGCCTCGAGGAATGACGGGGAGTCGTCGAGGCCTTAGCGTTCCCAAAGGATGTGTGTACGTTTTCGTTGCCTTTTCGTCTTGGCGCGTTTTTCGATGATGTCTCAGTCTGTTGTTGTGAAGGCCTGAGGCCTTCCACAGCTTGGGATTCCTTGGTGTGCGGAAGGTAACCATCGGTCTGGGCGTCCGTTGAGAGCAGCAACGCTTGGCTGACATTGACGCGCAACACAAAAAAGTAATCTTCATTGCCAAAAAGTCTTGACACCCCCAGCTGGGTATGATATATTAAATGTACCTACTTGTACGTACAGGTTCGGACAGATTAAAGCTTATGCCATCCAAACAACAGCTTGACATCTCCATTTCTACCGATAGCGCCATTCCCCTCTATGTGCAGTTCTTGAACCAACTCAGACATTTAATCCTGTCTGGGGAGTGGCCGCCTGGCAGCAAACTCCCTTCTGAAAATGAGTTGCGACGGCAGCTCAACATTAGTCGTAGTACGATTCGTCAGGCGCTGAGCCATGCAGAGGCGGAGGGTTTGATCAAGAAAGTGCCTGGTAAGGGCACCTTTGTGGCGGACGCGCCCTTTGGAATGAATTCCAAAAGACTGCTGGGGTACATTACGTTTGATTTTTTGAGTGATTTTCAGCGTCAATTATTGAGCGGGGCGGAAAGCGCTGCCAAAATCAAAGGATATCGGATTCTCTTCAACCATTCCAATCGGGACGTGAATGAAGAGAACCGACTTTTGGACCAATTATTGGAGGATAAGGTTGATGGCATTTTGATCTGGCCCTCGCTTGCCGCAGATCCCACCCGCCGTTTGTTTCAAATCTCTGCTGAGGGCTCTGTTCCCGTGGTGTTGTTGGATCGATCGTTGCCGGGCTTAAGCCATTGCGATTATGTGACCAGTGACAATTTCTCAGGGGCTTATGCGGCTGTACAGCATCTGATTGAATTGGGACATCAACGGATTGTGTTTTTGAGTCGGCCCATTTTGCAGCTTCAGCCGATTTCTGAACGTCTGCGCGGATATGAACAAGCCATGCGAGATGCGGGGCTGCCTGTATTGAGGCCGTGGTTGGTTGGGGTTGAAGATCAGGAGATGGGGACCCGGTACGCGTTGCGTGAATATAGCATGGCGCAAGGAGAGGAGATCGAGCAGATCGTGAATTATCTCCAGCAGAAGCCGCGTCCAACAGCCATTTTTGCCATGAACGATCTGATGGCTTTGCAGGTGTTAAAGGCTGCTGGAAGGTTAGGGCTTCATATTCCCCATGACTTATCCCTGGTTGGCTTTGATGATCACGACATTGCCGCCTATTTAGAAACGCCGCTCACCACAGTTGCACAAAACACCTATTCTCTTGGAAGGCGCGCCGCTGAAATCCTCATCCAACGCGTGGAAGGATACAGCGGGCCGTCGCGAAAAGAAATTCTCCCAACCCATCTACGAGTGCGCGAATCAACTGCACCTCCATCCAATCTCGTGGAGGTGAATTCATGAGCGCTCCATCAGTTGCTATGGCAAAAAAATAAGGGTTCATAGCCTTCCTGCCAGAAGATGAACCCTTATTTTGGAGGGGAAGCGCCCGATCCGGCAGAGAGGGCACTTTTCCCGCAACCCGAAAGGATTATAAACAGGTTTTGAAATTCGGGCAACTGACAGAGTGTATTTTGGAGGCGCGCATTCAAACTCTCGCATAAGGAGGTGTTTATGGAGAAATGAGTTTGAATGCAACTGTATAACTGTATGTTAACACATCCTTTGATTCATCCGTCATGAGGAGAAGACACTCCATGAAGATTCGAACTGTTATCACCTTCCTTGCACTTCTGTCGATTGTGTTGCTGCTGGCGGCCTGTTCGGGGGCTCCGACGGCTGCTCCTAGCGAACAACCCACCCAGGCTCCGGCACAAGAACAACCCACGGAAGCCCCTACCAAGGCGCCTCCGACGCCGGCGCCGACGGAAAAGCCTGTTGAGCAACCCACAACAGCGCCTGAATCGGAACAACCTGAAACCATCACCCTTTCCCTGGCCCATCCTGTTTGGTTCAATGATCATGATTGGACCGTGACCAAGATTAAAGAATGGGAGGCCAAAAACCCAGGGGTCACCGTCAAGCTCGTGGAACTCCCATCACCCGACGGCCCCTACCGCGAGAAGCTCGTGCTGGATCTGGCCTCAGGCCAAGGTCCCGACATCTATCTGGCGGACACCTTCTGGTTTGGCGAATTCGCTGAGGCTGGCTATTTGGCCAATCTGACGGATTACGTCAATGCCTGGGATGACTGGAGCCAGTGGTATGACGCAGCGAAGAGCGCGGTGACTTATAAAGATAACGTATACGGATTGAATCGAACGACGGATGTTCGACCGCTTTACTATCGCAAGGACCTGTTTGAGAAAGCAGGAATTGCAACGCCGTGGCAACCTACCAGTTGGGATGATATGTTCTCAGCTGCGCAGAAGCTGAAGGATATCGGTGTCAAGGCGCCGTGGATGGTCAAAGCTGGCAAAGTGGTGGGTGAAGCCACGACCATGCAGGGCTTCTATATGCTCTATTTGGGCTGTGGCGGCCAGTTGTGGAATCCTGAAACGGGCAAGTGGGATATTGGCAGCCAATGCCTGCGTGACACCTTCCAGGTCTACTATGATCTCTATATCGCCAAGAAACTGGGCGGCGATCCCGATAACTGGCTCGCTGGCGATCCCATTTCGAATTATCGCCAGATGATGCAAGCGGGAGAGCTGGGCATGATCGCCACCTGGAATGGCGACTGGAGCGGCACCTTTGGCCCCAATGGTGACTTCCCTCTGGAAAATCGCGATGAGCAATTGGCATACACCAAGTTCCCTGCTCAGGCTCCCGGAAAAGGTATCCGCGGTCAAGATTATGTCACCATTAGCGGCGGTTGGGCGTTCGTGGTGAATGGCGCCTCTCAGCATGTGGACAAAGCCTTTGATCTGTTGGCTTACCTTCACACCAAGGACAATGTGATTAGCTACTACCGCGATCAACCCACTTTGCCTGGCGGCCTGCCAACACGTCAGGATGTAACCAACAGTGAGGAATGGCAAAGTCTGGTCGATGATTACATGCTGTGGCAAGCGGAGGAGTTAGTGCCGCTCACGACCTTCCGCCCGCCCGTGCCAGAATATCCCAAGGTCTCTGAGGCGATCCAGTCTGCTACCGAAACCATCCTGCTGGGTGGCTCGGTCGATGATGCCTTGGCCCAATATCAGGACGACGTAATTCGCATCGTGGGCGAAGACAACGTTACGAAATAATTCATTCTGACTTTCGCAGGGCGCGTCTTCCTTACTTGGTTGGAGGGCGCGCTCTCGTCCCAACCTGGAGGCATCCTGATGAGAAAAGCCAACTGGTTGCTGCTGTTGGCGTTGCCTGCATTTGTCTTATGGGCTATTTTTATGGTCGGGCCTTTCGTTCGCGGCATTTTGATGTCATTTACGAATGAAGCCTTGGTGGGACCAAACGCCATGAATGTACATTTTATCGGGCTAGAGAATTACCGTCGCTTGTTGAGTGACGCCGATTTCTACAATTCGGTCAAGGTCTCATCGATTTTTGTGTTCGGGTCTGCCATTGTGGGGCAAGTGGGACTGGGGTTGCTCTTAGCTGTTTTGATCAATCGTAAGCGCAAGATTTATGGAAAAATATCTTGGGCCATTGCCTTGACAACAGCCATTGTGATTTTGGCATGGGTCACGCCCGCCGCGGTGACTGGTTTGACCTGGACAAGCTTTCTGAACAAATACGGGGTGTTGAACCAAATTATCGGTGTGTTTGTGGGCAGCGAAGTGGCTTATTTCTGGTTGGCGAAAAAACCGATGCTCTCCATTATTCTGGCCAATATTTGGCAGGGAACTGGATGGTCTATGCTGTTATTGGGCGCGGCCATTGAGAGCGTGCCGCATGAGGTCAACGAGGCGGCCGAGGTGGATGGCGCTACATCCTGGCAGCGATTTCGGTACATTACATTGCCTTTGATCATGGGACCGATCCTGGTGAATCTGATTTTTATCACCATTTGGACTTATGGCGTGTTTGAAGTACCTTACATGCTCACGAAAGGCGGTCCCGCTGGAAAGACGGAGTTGCTGACCATTTATGGATATCAGCAGGCGTTTAAGTATTTCGATTTGGGTTATGGCAGCACCGTTGCGGTAGGCATTTTGGTCATCACCATGGTTTTGGCCATCATCTATTATCGTCTCTTAGGGAGGCAGGCGTGGAACAAATGAGGAATGTATCTCCGGACGCAGAGTCTTGGGCGTTGACGTTGAAGCAACGGTGGTGGGCGATCAGCAAGCCTTTTTCCATCTTTTTTAACGCCGCGATCTTGTTGCTCATCGCGTTGATTTTCTTTCTACCATTTACATGGATGTTGGTGTCGGCGTTCCGCGAGAATCCCCAGCTCAACCTGGCATTTTCAAACTTTTGGTTAGGCAATTTTGTTCAGGTGTTTACCGGGAATACGGCGATATGGATTCGCAATAGCCTGATTGTGGCAACAGGCGCCACCGTGACAGCCACCACAACCGCCTTTCTCGCGGCTTATCCCTTCGCCCGATTCAACTTTCCAGGCAAGACCCTGGTGCTGTTCGCCATGCTGCTTTCCATGACTATCCCTTTAGGGGTTGTCATGCTGCCGACGTTCAGTTTGGCCCGCTCGATGGGGCTGGAAAATTCATTGGTCGGCGTATTTCTGATCATTGCTGGGCGACAGATTCCTTTGAGCGTGTGGGTGCTGAAGGAGTTTATTGCTTCGGTCCCCATGGAGTTGGAGGAGGCAGCCTGGATTGATGGTGCCAGCAAAATGGCCACCTTATGGCGAATTGTATTCCCGCTGACGGCGCCTGGCATCGCGGTCATGGGGATGTTGACGTTTTTGGTTGGCTGGGGCGATTTTGTGGTCAGCTTCCTCCTCATTAGTTCAGAAGATCTGATTCCTATTTCGATGGGCATTTATAAAACAAGCCTCGAAGCGACAGCCTATGGTCAGCTGCGGATCAATTATGGCGTTCAGACCGCCATTTCGCTGATTTACATGATCCCGCCGATTGTTCTCTATTTATTGTTCCGGCAGCACCTGATCAAAGGCATGACAGCTGGCGCAGTAAAGGGATAAGGTTGCCATTCGTCAGGACCGTGCGCAACAGCTTGCCGTTGGCTTGAGGTTGGCGTATGCTTTCAGTCACTTCGTCACAACCTGTGGCGCGTCCATTTATTCGAAATTTTCTCACACAGGAAGAATCTAGGATCCCAAAAATGAAGTTACATCGACATCCCTTAAGCCCCATTTTGTCGCCGAATCCTGAAAAATCCTGGGAATCGGGCGCCGTTTTTAATCCTGGCGCCGCAATTGGCCCCGATGGTCGGGTTGTGTTGTTGTATCGCGCCATTCCCGAGGGCTATACACCTTTTCCAGACCGTCCCGGATATGATCATTACATCTCAAGCATCGGTTGTGCAGTGAGCGATGATGGCGTGCACTTTGAGCGTTACCCAAGTCCTGTGATTCAGCCTACTGAACCCTACGAAAGGTTCGGATGTGAAGATGCCAGGATCAATCGCATCGATTTTTTGGAGTCGCCCGTGTATTTGATTACCTATACGGCATTAAGCGCACCAGCTTTTTCAGGCGAGGGCGACAGAGTGGCGTTGGCGTCCACGACGGATTTTCAACATTTTGAAAAACATGGCGTTATCATCCCCGAGCTGCAAAACAAAGACACCGTTATCTTCCCAGATCGTATTTCGGGACGCGTGGCGATGCTTCACCGCGTGGAGCCAGACATCCAGATTGTGTATTTCGATGATCTGGAATCATTGATGCATCCAGACGAAGCTTTTTGGCGAGATTATCGCGCTAAGCTGGACGATTTTGTGGTCATGCGCCCACATTTTGAATGGGAAGGGGAGAAGATTGGCGGCGGCTGTCCACCAATCAAAACAGAGAAAGGATGGCTTGTGATTTATCACGCCAAGGATCGTCAAGCGGTTTATCGCGCCGGCGTCGCGCTGTTAGACCTTGATAAACCCGAACGCGTGATTGCTCGTTCTCCATATCCTATTCTTGAGCCCGAGACGGAGTACGAGCGATTTGGAGATATCAACAATGTTGTCTTTCCTCAAGGCGCTGTGGTCCTCAACGGCACGTTGTACGTATACTATGGCGCGGCGGATAAAGTTTGTGGTTTGGCCACCGCCCCCCTGGCAGAGCTGGTGGATTATGTTTTGGAATTTCCATGGCCGTAAGCGATGACTTCGCTGTATCGCCTCCGAACAAGTGCATGGACAGACCGAGAAGAAAAAAGCGAACAATGAACAATGAGGGCAGCTCGAAACAGTCTATCATTGGACCAATCCCTTCATGGAAGCATCCCAAAAAGACATGATGCATCATATCAGACATACTGAAGCCAAGCTTGCTCGGCGTCTCGCGTTGATCAAGCAATATATTTATCGTCAGTCCCAAGGCATCCCTCCCTTTCGTTTTCACCCGGGCGAGGAAGCGTTGGTTCAGGTCGATGTGGATGACCAACATTGGCCTATGATTCCGCCTGGCACCTGTTGGGGTGAACGCCGTCAGAGTTTTACCCTACGAACCACATTTTCGGTCCCTCCAGATTGGCCAGACCCCATTGCCCTCTTTCTACCCCTGGGAAACACAGAATCGTTCGTGAATCCAGAAGCGTTGGCGTACATCGATGGTCGAGCCATTCAAGGGATCAACGCCTATCACCAAGAGATCTTGCTTTCCAAGGCATTTTGTGACGGCCATCCTCATGTGTTGGCCTTGCATGGTTGGATAGGCATTGGCAAGACGCCCGTGGTCATGGGTGAACCGCGTGTCGTTGTCATTGATTCATCGACACGAGAATTTGTCGCTGCCGTGCGAGTCGCCTTGGGCGTGATCCAACAACTGGACAGCCAGGACCCCACGAGAATAGCATTGTTGAATGTGCTGGACGATGTGTTCCTGCTTGTAGATTTGCGCAATCCCGGCGATGACAGGTTTTATGCCAGCATCCAAGCGGCTCTCTTTGCGCTCAAGCAGCGTCTGCCAAAAGCTGGTCCGCCCATGGATGTGGATATCATTGCCACCGGCCATGCGCATATTGATGTGGCTTGGCTTTGGCCTTTGCAACAAACAAGACAGAAAGCCGCGCGCACCTTTAGCACCGTACTCCGGCTCATGGAGTCCTTTCCTGAATTTCATTTCACCCAGAGTCAACCCCAGCTCTATCAGTTTATCGCTGAAGATCATCCTGAACTCTTTGCCCAGATTCAGCAACGCGTCCTTGAGGGGCGATGGGAAATCACTGGCGGCATGTGGGTTGAGCCAGACGCCAACATCACCGGCGCGGAATCATTGGTGCGTCAACTGATGTTGGGGCGCTCCTTTTTCAAACAACATTTTGGCGACGCCGAAACGCCCATTTTATGGCTACCAGACACCTTTGGTTTTCCCGCATCGTTGCCTCAACTCATGCGCCAGGCTGGTCTGAAATATTTCATGACCACAAAAATCACCTGGAATCAATATAATCGGTTTCCTTATCAGAGCTTTTGGTGGCAGGGTCTGGATGGCTCGAGCGTTTTAACGCATTTTATCACCACCGTCGACCAACAGGGTCATACAACCTATAATGGTGATCTTTCGCCGCAACAGATTTTTAGCACCTGGCAAAATTATGAGCAGAAGGAGCAGCATCGCGAATTGTTGACGGCTTTCGGATATGGCGATGGTGGCGGTGGGCCTACGTTTGAGATGCTGGAAAACAGCCGCTGGCTTGCCAATCATCCTGGTGCCCCTCGAGTTCGACAGGGGCCTGCCATCGAATTCTTTCGGCATCTCGAAAGCGAGGCTGGCCGGACGCTCCCGCGCTGGCATGGCGAACTCTATCTGGAATATCATCGAGGCACGTATACCAGTCAGGCCCGTAATAAGCGCGCCAACCGCAAAAACGAATTCTTGTTACACGATGCTGAGTTCCTCGCTACCTGGGCCTCCTTGCTTACCGATTATCACTATCCCAGAGAAACCTTAACCGACGCTTGGAAATTACTTTGTTTGAATCAATTTCACGACATCTTGCCGGGCTCATCCATCCGAAGCGTTTATGAGGAAAGTCAACAACAATATGCCATGATTTCTGAATGGGGGAATTCGGTCAAAGAAAGCGCTTTACAGGCCATCGCAAACCAATTTCCCTCCGAAGCTGCTTATTTCGTGGTGAATCCCACCTCGTTCGGTGGAAAGCGATATGTACTGATCAACGAGTCACTTTCTCCCGAGCACCATCTTGTGAATCTGGCTGATGGCAACCCCCTCGTTGCACAACGGACGTCTGCGGGCATTCTCGTAGAAATCCCCAATATCCCTCCATATGCCATGCTTGCCTTGGGCCTGGTTCATCAGCCAATGGCCCCACCCGTTTCATCGGTTCAGGTTCAGGAGCATGACGATGTTATCTTCTTCGAAAACGCGATGTTGCATGTGACTTTCAATCGTCATGGAGAGATCCTTCGGTTATATGACAAGGTGGCAAAAAGGGAGGTGATCCCGGAACGCGAACGCGCCAACGTGTTTATGATTTTCGAGGACCGTCCTCTGAACTGGGATGCCTGGGACATCGATATTTTCTACGATGAAAAGTCCTGGTTTTTGGAACCCGCCCATTATTGCGCGATTATCGAACGCGGCCCTTTGCGCGCAGGCATGGAGATTCGCCGCCGTTTTCAAAAAAGTGAGATCATCCAGCGCATATATCTCTATCGAGATTCTTATCGGATTGATTTCGAGACAGCCGTTGATTGGCATGAACGCCATCTCCTCCTCAAGGTTGCTTTTCCGGTGGAGGTGTTAAGTCCAATTGCCACATATGACATCCAATGGGGAAATATCGACCGGCCCACGCATCGCAACACCTCGTGGGACTGGGCTCGTTTTGAGAGTTATGCCCATAAATGGGTGGATTTAAGCGAAGGGAATTATGGCGTGAGCTTGTTGAACGATTCCAAATATGGCCACGATATCCAGGAAAATGTCATTCGCCTGACGTTGTTGAAAGGAGCGACTTATCCCGATCCCGAGGCGGACCAGGGGAGCCATCGGTTTGTGTATAGCCTGTTGCTCCATGCGGGCGATTGGCGAGCGCATACCATTCCCGCCGCTTATGATCTCAACGATCCACTGATAGCCTTCCCGGTTTCGGGCGCGAAGCATGCGAATACGCCTCCATTGCAATCCCTGATCACCGCGTCTCATGCAAACGTTGTGATCGAAACCATCAAACAAGCCGAAGATGGCCATGGTGTCATTGTCCGTTTGTATGAAAGCCACCGAGACCGTCGGCTTGTTGCTTTGAAAACCTCCTTTCCTCTCAAACAGGTGTTTCGCACCAATCTTCTGGAAGAAAATGAAGAGCCCGTGCCCTTGGCGTCGTCGGATTCGGTGGAGCTGTTCATAAAGCCCTATGAAATTATCACGCTGCGAATGATCCCGGCCGCGTCATGACCGCGTCCATGTCGCAGATAGAGGACCGCGACAGGAAAAAACAAGCGCCTGAGAGGGATTCCCAGGCGCTTGTGCGGTCGTTCAGAAGGGTGAATTAGCGAAGAAGTAGGGGGAGATAGAAGCGGTTAGGGGTGGGAGTGGGCGTCGGACCTGGCGTTGGCGTGGCTTCTGTCAGCAGGATTTGACTGCGCAGGACGACGCTGGGAGGCGTGGTCCATTCAACAGCATTGGCGCCCACCACGACCCCTGAAGGGCTGGTGATTTCTTGGATTGCCAGTCCCTCAGGAGGTGTAATTTCCAGTCGCATGATGTCGTATAGCCAGGGGGAGAGAATGAAGAAATTGAAG
>WFTO01000367.1 GCA_015485435.1 Anaerolineae bacterium
GGTTTTTTTGATTCTAAAAAACACAAACACTTCGCTCTGTTGGGTGAATCGTTGAATGCGAAAGATGAGCGTTCGGCCTGGAATGTGCTTTTGCTGAAGGAGATCGCTTTGCGCGCCTTCGCAATTTATGATGGCATGAAGCAAGAAAAACACGTGTTGGATTTCGATGATCTGGAAGTATTGGCAGTGACGTTGCTGGAAGAACATCCGGACGCGTTGGATCGATGGCGGGGGGAAGTGGCGGCATTGTTGGTGGATGAATATCAGGATACCAATGCCCGTCAAGCCAGTCTGTTGCACCTGTTGGATGGGGGGCGCTCGCGGCGTTTTCTTGTGGGGGACGCCAAACAATCCATCTACCGCTTTCGCGGGGCTGATGTGGCCGTATTCACGCAAACGGAACAGCAATTTCAACGACAGCGCAAGCGGCTGGTTCACTTGCACGCCACCTATCGCGCCCATCCCCGGTTGATAGCCAGCCTCAATGCGCTTTTAGCCCCCATTCTGGGCGACGCTCATCATCCCTGGGAGGCTCGGTTCGAGCCCCTGACGCCCGCAAGAACGCAGGAGCCCGATGTGGACGCCGCAGCGTATGTTGAGATTTTGTTGGCAAAGGGGAACAAGCCTCAGGCGCTGCCTGCGGCCGCAGACGCGGCGGTCCATCGCTTGCTCGAATTGTTTGACATGGGCTATGAGCCCAAAGATGTTGCCATCCTCTGTCGCGCCTCATCCAGCTTTGCCGCTTATGAAGATGCGTTAGACAAGGCCAATATCCCCTTCTTGACGTTGGCAGGGCGAGGATTTTTTCAGAGACCCGAGGTGCGCGATCTGGTCATCGTGATGCGCGCGGCCGCAGACCCCACCGATGACGTCGCCCTGGCAGGCGCCTTACGCTCCCCCGGCATCGGTCTGAGTGATGTGGCGTTGGTATCGCTGGCCCTGGCCCGTGATGAACGTCAACGCCAGACGCGTGCGGCTGATAACCGCCGAACTGTGTCGCTTTGGGAATCGGTCTTGCAGCCTCCTGAAGATTTTCCCGAGGAGGAACGGGCGCAGCTCCTTTACGCCCGGCAATTGTTTACCAAATTGCATGGTCTTGCAGGCCGAGTATCGGTGGCCGATGTGTTGAAGCGTTACCTGGATGAGACGAATTACCTGGCCATATTGGCTGCCGCCGGGCAACATCGGGCCGTGCGCAATGTAGAGAAGTTGTTGGCCGATGTGCAAAAAGCCCGGTTTGTCCAGATCGACGCCTTTCTATCCTGGTTCCAACTGACCCGCGATGTGGATGTGCGGGAAGGGGAGGCGCCTGTAGTCGCTGAAGGCGCGGTGCAGATCATGACCGTGCATCGCGCCAAAGGTCTGGAGTTTCCCATTGTGGTCTTGGGCGATGTGACCTGGTCTCAGCGCCGTAAGCAAGACCTGCTCATCTTGGATGATTTTATTTCCTGGAAACTGCCGGGGAAGGCCAGTGATCGCATCCAGCCTTTGATGCACCAGATCCTCGACTGGCATGTATCCAGACGGGAGGAAGCAGAAAACAAGCGCTTGTTGTATGTGGCGGCGACGCGAGCCAAGGATTTCCTCATCATTAATGGTTATGTGAGTAGGAGCGCCAAGGGATGGTTGGAGTTCTTGCAAATGGCCTTACCCAACTTAGATGCGCTGTGGAAGGAGGAGCATTCGGCTCCGTACGAATGTCAGATGCTCCATGGGGAGGAGCGGGTGCGGTGTGTACGCGTTCCTCTCGAAGCGCCGGCGCGCGCTCTCCTTTCTTCGACTTCCAGGCAATGGCCCACTTCTGAACCGCGATCAGCGTTATTGCAACCGATTGAGATGGAAGAGGAATGGCAGGATGAGGACACGAGGCAACGGGAGGCTGAGCCTGAAAGACGCGTATGGCGCATTCTCCCCCCCGAGGGAGAAACCTGGGCTTGGGCGCCATCATGGATCGTGGGCAAGCTCGTGCATCGCGCCATTGAATTACAACGCTTTCCCGATCACCAGGCATTTATACCCTGGCTTGAGGCCAGCGCCCGCAGCCTGGGCCTTAGCGACGATCGTATGCTTCATAATGCGCGTCAGCGGGTTCAGCGCCTGCTGAATCAATTGCGCAAAAGTTCCATCTGGCGCGAAATTCAGATGGCAGATCAACGTCTCTTCGAAGCGCCTTTTGCCTATCAAGACCCCGAGGAAAAGCGAGTGCATCGTGGCGCCATCGATCTGATTTATCGCCATGGGGATGTTTGGACCATCATCGATTTCAAAACAGACAGAGTTCGAGATCGAGAGGCTATGATGGCGGTGATTCAAGCCAAGGGTTATGATCGTCAGGTCCGGAGTTATGCCCGGGCCATGAAGCGCATTTTGGGCGTCGATCCTGTGGCAAAATTGTGTTTTCTGGATGTTGGGGGCCAGGTGGAGGTCAGCCTCGTTATCGACACCCGTTCAGAAGAAACTTAGAGCAGGGGTGCACTAACGCGTCAATTCATAGATGGCTGCCGCGTAAATCTCCATGGCGTGATAAAGGTCCGCCAGGGTCACATGTTCATCAGCCTGGTGCGCGGTTTCGGGGGCGCCAGGAAAGTTGGGACCGAAGGCGACGCAATTGGGCATGGCTCGGGCATAGGTGCCTCCGCCGATGGCAATGGGCTTGGCCTGCCGATCTCCGGTCACTTCACGGTAAACGCGAAGCAAGGTGTGCACCAATGGGTGATCTAGGGGTACGTAAAGAGAGGCCTTCCATGCATGCTCTTGATATAGAAGACCAAAATGCGCCGCTGCTTCCTTGAGGGAGGCGACCACCGACTCCTTGTTGGCGGTCACGGGGATACGCATGTCTATGCCCAATCGTTCTTCTGTGCTGGAAATGGTGAGCTTACCCACATTAAACGTGAGTTTTCCCGAAACATCATCCTCCAACTTTCCGAAAATGGCTTCGGCGTGATAGTCCATGCCCACCGTTTGGGCCAGGAAACGAATGGTGGGGGATTGGCAGCCGATGGCGTCAAGGGCGATGGCTAATCGGCAAATGGCATTGACGCCTTTTTCGGGCAGCGAGGCATGGGCCGCTTTCCCGAGCACTCGAATGCCTTGATCGGTGCGTTCATAATCAAAGCCAAGTTCGTCCAATTTGGCGGCTAACGCGTCCTGTCTGGGCCCCGTGTACAAGGCTTCGCCAGGAACAGCATTGAAAGCGGTGCCCAAATCCATGAACGGCGTATCCGGATGACGGGGCGCGCTCAGCACGACCTGAAGGATGTGCTTTTCGGCATAAATCAGAGGAAATTCGGCATCCGGCGTAAAACCCATGTTGGGGAGCTCTTCCCGTTCCAGATAGCGGCTGATGCCGCGCCAGTGGTTTTCTTCATCGCCGCCGAAGATGAAACGCACCCGTTTATGAAAGATGACGTCGGCATCCATCAGCGCTTTGACTGCAAAGAGCGCGGCCATCATCGGGCCTTTGTCATCCTGGGTCCCTCGACCATACAGCTTGCCCTCCCGTTCGACGGGCTCAAAGGGCGGTGTGGTCCAGTGGGCCGGGTTGCCGGGCGGAACGACATCCACATGGCCGATGACGCCGACCAGTTCATCGCCTTCGCCGATTTCGGCCCAGGCGTAATAGCCTTGACCGTCATACCATGTCCGAAAGCCGAGCTCTGCGGCGATTTCGGTTGCTTTGGCCAGGGCTTCATGCACAGCGCGGCCAAAGGGATAGCCATCTTTACCCTCTTGCAGATAGCTGGGGATGCGCACGAGGGCTTTGATGGCTTCTTTCATGGGATGGTGAAGCGTTTCGAGTTGGGTTTGAAAGGGACTGTTCATGGCGTGGCGCTCCAATGGAAGAGGTGATGCGATGAAGAGAAGGGATTACAGGCCCAGAGCTTGTAAATCAAGCTGACCATTCTTGACGGGAGGGCACCAGAAGTATGCGCCGGTGATGGGACGGGAATAGGTGAAGATGGCGTCGACAATCCCGTCGTCGAGCCCGGCCATACGCTTGAGTTGGGCCTCGAATGCATATAGCGAGTGACCGAATGCAACAAAGAAGAATCCTTCGCGCGCTTCGTCCGCCCAGGGCATCGAGCGACGTAATACAAAGGCCTCCGGCTCAAAACTCTCTTGCGCGGTGCGTTTGACATGGGCGGATTCTGGCGCATCGGCCAATTCCACATTGTCCGATTTTCTGCGACCAAAGACATGATCCTGTGCTTCAGGTGGGAGTGATTCAAAGAAGTCGAGATCGTGTAGCCATTGCTGCGTGGCGACGAAGCTAGACCCATCGAGGCCTGGACCCTGACCGCTGACAATGGCCACTGCGACTGCTTCCTCGCCCTCGGGGTTTTCGGTGCCATCTTCATACCCGGTCAGGTCCAGTGCGGGCCCATAACGAAAAGCATCGACAACCTGCACAAGCTCGAAGGCCGGCGCCAGCCATTTGCGCAAGCGACGAGTTTGCAACACAAGCTCCCCGCGGTCGTCGTTGCGAATCCAAATCCAGAGCGCCGCGGGTGTGGATGGGATATCGACGCCTGCATTGACAATCACGGGGAAGGGACGTAGCCCCTCGATATGGGCGCCGAGCTTCTGGATGGTGGATAGCCCCAGACCGACGACGATCTTCCGACCATCCACCGAGGATGCCAGGCGTTTTAACGCGTCGGCGGGCTCAGCATGGGGGTTGAGCGTGAATAGAAGATAGCGAGCGAGTCGTGGGAGCGGCTCAAGAATGCCTGGTTGAAATGTTTTCATTGTGCTTTCCTTTCGTTGCATTGATGAATGATTTTGAACATGTGATGGGAGCCTATGGAAGTTGTGTAGTTGCCCCAACGATCTTGGCGAACCATTTTCAATTGGCTGTCAATATGGCGTTTTCTCCCCTAACATTATCCATCTCTCGATGACTTTCGGCAACCTGATGAACCACCTTCATGATGGCGTGGCACGCTTCGGTAAGCCTGATAACGCCCCCATGAAATGGCCATTTTTGCGATTTTACGACGAGATGTTAGGATTATTTTCATGCGTACGGAAATGTTACAATCCGATGAATTGATGAGAGCTGCAGAGATCGTTCTGCATGGGGGAATTGTCGTTTTTCCCACTGATACCGTGTATGGCGTGGGGACGTTGGCGCGCTCTGAGGACGCGGTCGAGCAAATCTATCGCGCTAAGAACCGTCCGCGTCACATGGCCATTCCCGTGATGGTGTCTCAATCCATTCAGGCAAAACAGATCGCCAGGCTTAATTCCAAATTCTGGGTGTTGGCTCAGGCTTTTTGGCCGGGTCCATTGACCATTATCTTGCCGAAAACTGAGCGGCTGCCCGACATTGTCACCGCCGGGGGAGAGACCGTTGCGTTACGCATCCCTGATCATCCGATTGCATTGCAGTTGCTGAAGCTGGTCCATTTCCCCATGGCTGTGACTAGCGCCAATTTGTCTGGTCAGCCCCCAGCGCTGACTGCAAATGATGCGTTGGCGCAACTCGAAGGACGCGTTGACGCCATCGTCGATGGAGGGCGCGCACCGGGAGGACAGGCATCCACCATTGTGGACATTACCCAAGATCCTATGCAACTTTTACGCGCTGGACCGATCTCCGAGGAGGAGATCATGCAAGTGTTGGCGGCGCAAAAAAATCATCGCTGAGACGCTGGTCAAACAGGCATCTATTTACCATTCCACACCCACCCGAAAGGAGCTCCCATGCGTATACCCAGCCTCATCCTCAAACAACTGTACACCTTTGGCAGCCTGCGGAATTCGGGCGAGGGCGTAGCCTTCAAGGTGAAGAATCGTCTCACAAATGTGACCCTGACCGCACTGCATGGCGTGAAGATCGATGGTAAACCTATCGATGCTGACAAGATCGTACTGGAAGTGGAGGACGAGAAGGGGACGATTCTCACGCCAACCCAACTCCTGTCCCAGCCGTTGCCTTTTCCTTTGCGTCAGGTGTTGGAAGTGGTGCTGAGCATCGAACCCCTGGCGCCGGGAAAACATAAGATCGAAATTGAGTTTGAAACCAAGGAGTATGGGAAGCTTAAAGTGAAAGTGGAAGATGCTATCAGTGAGGATGACGCTCGCATCGAGCGCATTCCGCGCGATCCAATCGATAATTATGGTGAGAAGATTATCAATGATCGCCAAAGGTTTATCGAAAAGAAAACCGGCGTTACGTTGAAGCATCTGCCCCATTATTCCTTCGATCCACATGTCACCAAGGGGAATATCGAAAACTTCACGGGTGTGGCGCAGATTCCCATCGGGTTCGCGGGGCCGATCCAGGTGAATGGCGAGCACGCCCATGGCGAATATTATGTGCCCCTCGCTACGACCGAGGGAACGCTGGTTGCTTCCTATAATCGAGGCATGAAGGTGCTGAATCTTGCCGGCGGCGCCACCGTCACCGTGGTGGGGGACGCCATGCAACGGGCTCCGGTGTTTGTTTTCGACCATGCCAGGGAGGCTCGAGATTTTACGGATTGGGTGCAGACTCATTTCGATCGGGTGAAGGAGGAAGCGGAGTCTACCTCCAGCGTGGCCAAACTCATTTACATTGACTATTTTCTTTCCAATAAATTCGCTTATCTTCGCTTCAATTACACCACCGGTGACGCTGCCGGCCAGAATATGGTCGGGCGAGCCACCTTTGCTGCTTGCAGCTGGATTATCGATAATTATCCAGGCCATATCGCCCGGTTTTATCTGGAATCGAATCTGGCCACCGATAAAAAAGCTTCGCAAGTGAATGTGATGCGCACGCGCGGCAAACGGGTGATTGCCGAGGCCACGATTCCTCGGGATGTGTTGATCCAGCATATGCGCGTCGAACCGGAAAGCCTAGCTTATCATTATGGTGTGGCCAACGTCGGCGCCATTCTTTCTGGTGCAAATAACAATGGATTGCATTCGGCCAATGGTATCACAGCCATTTTTATTGCTACCGGCCAGGATGTGGCCAACGTGTCAGAAAGTTCCGCGGGCATTTTGTATGCCGAACTCACCCCTCAACGGGACCTCTACATTTCTATTACCATTCCTTCGCTGATTGTGGCTACGTATGGTGGAGGCACCGGATTACCAACCCAGCGTGAGTGTCTGGAGATTTTGGGGTGTTATGGCAAGGGGAAGGTGAAAAAATTTGCCGAAATTGTGGCTGCGACCGTGCTAGCCGGTGAGATATCTCTGGCCGCTGCCATTTCTACCACCGATTGGGTGTCAAGTCACGAGCGCTATGGTCGCAACCGATAGTCATTGCAATGGCAATCTTGTAAAAATGTCAATTCGATGGGTTCCCCCCCCTCGCTCTGAATGTACATTAAAAAAACCTCGGAAGCGATACCCTTCCGAGGTTTTTGCATGGTTTGTGCAGTGTTTAGGAAAACGGGGGCTAGTGGGCCGCAAAGAGGGCCAGGACCACGCCTCCAGCGACTACGCTGGCGATCTGCCCGGCGGTGTTCGCTCCCATGGCATGCATCAACAGGAAGTTCTCAAAGTCCTCTTCCTGGGCGATTTTCTGAACGACGCGGGCAGCCATGGGGAAGGCGCTGATGCCAGCGGCGCCAATTAACGGATTCAGCGGGCCGCGAGTCGCCCATCGCAGGAATTTAGCAAACATCAACCCTGCGGCAGTGTCCAAGCCGAACGCGAAAATGCCTAAGACCAGAATGAGCAAAGTGTCAATTTTGAGAAAGACTTCAGCTTGCATGGTGGCGCCGATGGCCAGCCCCAAAAA
>WFTO01000368.1 GCA_015485435.1 Anaerolineae bacterium
GTCTCTGGATCACTCGTTGAGTGACTCGGCGAATTTGTTCAACATAAAAAACGGCTGGCAAATCGGGTTCGCCAGCCGCTGGGTGGGTGATGAAAAGGAAGTTGGGCTTATTTCGGTTTTTCCGTGGTCAAATTTTCCGCTTTGACCCAGCCCAACCCTGTCGGCGCATCCACCAGATACCATGTCTTGCCATTTTCTTCGTGGACGTCCTTGATCTCCACGCTGGCGCCGCGCTCCTGTTGGGCGATGATGCGTTTGCCATCAGGCGCTTTGTAAAGGTTGATCAGGTAAGTTTTGCCAGTGAGATAGGCCACACTGCCCGGCTGCAAGCCATTTTGCCCTTCGGCTTCCCCGGTTTGGGTGATTTTCAGGTTCTCGCCCTTGACCCATCCTTGGCCTGCTGGTGCATCGATGAGGTACCAGGTGTCACCATTGACATTTGTGACATCGAGCACGGTGACCTCAACACCCTTTTCTTGCTGGATGTGGATGCGCGTGGAGCCGGGTTCTTTGTAAATATTGATAAGGTAGGCTTTGCCCACCAGCGTGGCTTTCGTGCCAGAGGGGATGACATCACTGCCTGATTCCGTCTTGCCGCCTGGGGTGGCGGTGGTTTTCTTGACTTTCACGGCGCGGGCTTCTTTGGCTCGCGCTGTGGCTTCAGCCGGGGTGATGACCTCACCTGTCTGGCAGGCAATGCCCGCCAGGAAAATGAGGCTGACAATGAGCAACAAAACCAGCTTCGGATGGATGGTTGTGTTTTTTTGTGAATTCATACGGGTCATGTCCTGTTGCAAAATCGGAACATTGGTTGGGTGGATCCCAGCATCAGATGATGGGCGTCTGTTCCGCGATCAAGAAGGTGCTAGCGACCATGGATGCGGGGATCGACGGCATCGCGGATACCATCGCCCATGAAGTTAAAGGCCAGGGTGAGAAAGGTCAGTGCGGCGCCGGGTACCAACACGAGGTGCGGATTCGATTTGATGCCAAGATAACCTTCGGAGATCATGATGCCCCAGCTGGGCGTGGGGGGGTTCACACCGAGGCCGATAAAGCTTAGAAAGGCTTCCAGGCCAATGTATCCAGGAATGGCCAACGATTCCAGCACCAGGAGAGGACCAATAATGTTGGGTAGGAGGTGTCTAAAGATGATGCGATTGCTGCCTGCGCCGATAGAACGAGCCGCCTCCACGTATTCTTTCTTTTTGTGGGCCAGAATCTGTCCGCGTGCCTGACGGGCCATGCCCAACCAGCTCAGGGCGCCGATAGCGATGAACATAAATAGCAAGCCGCCCATGGCCTGGTCAAGTTCGATGAGGAAACCCGCGAATCCTGTGGCTCCAGAACGAGCCAGCGCTTTAAAGTAAACGGTCATGATAATGATGATGACCAGAACGGGCAGCGCGTATAGGAAGTCCACAACACGCATCATGAACTCATCGATTTTACCGCCAAAATAGCCCGAAATCACCCCGTAGAAGGTTCCGATGATCAAGCTCACCGAGGAGCCGATGATGGCTACGAGCAGAGAGACGCGGGCGCCGTAAATGACGCGACTGAGGAGGTCGCGGCCCAGGCCATCCGCTCCCAGGATAAACACCGTGCAGCCAAAGTCCAGAGGCGTGCCCTTCCAGTGACATAATTCGTATTTGTCTGTGGTGATCACATAGGGCGTCATGGGCTTTGCCCGGGAATATGCCGTATTTTGCACGTTGAATCCGTAAGGGGTGAAGACAGGGGCGAAGAGGGCGAGGATGCCCACAATAAGAATGAAGATCAGGCTCCCCACCGCCAGTTTATTGCGTTGAAATTCGCGCACCGCGTCTCCCATGGGGGAGCGGGGCTTGCCTTTCATGGGTTCAAATGCTTGTGCTAGTTCTTCAATGGATGCGCTTTCTGCGGCCATAAGTTTACCTGAAATGAATGCGATGGAGGTCGAGAGAAATTAATCGAAGCGAATGCGAGGATCGAGCCAGGCGTACATGATGTCTACCATCAGGTTGCCCAGGACCAGCATAATGGAATAAATCAGGGTCAGGCTCGAGAGAAGGAAATATTCGCGCTGTTCAATGCTCATGAGGAACTGTCGTCCCATGCCGTTGAGTGCGAAGATTTGTTCAACGACAAAGGTGCCGGTAAGCACACCAGCCAGGAGCGGCCCCAGGATGGTGGCCACGGGAATGAGCGAGTTCTTCAGCGCATGACGGATGATCACGGCTCGCTCTTTCAATCCCTTGGCCCGGGCTGTGCGGATATAATCGGACATCATCACTTCCAGCAGGCTGGCCCGGGTCAGTCGGGCGATGCTGGCCGACATGGCGGTGCCCAGCGTGACCACGGGCAAGACAGCATGGGTCCAGAAATTCCAGGTCGGTTTGGGCAGAAAACCTAATATCCAGGGGGGTTCTGCGCCCCAGAAGGCAATGGGAAGGACTTTCAGCCAGACGCCAAAGATCAGGATCAACAGGGGACCGAGGACGATGTTGTTGATGGAAACGCCCAGCACTGCGGTGAAGGTGGCAGTGTAGTCGATCCAGGTGTTGCGTTTGAGGGCGGCGAGAATGCCCGCGGGAATTCCGATGGCAAAAGCGAGAATGACCGCCAGCGAACCTAGCTGAATAGACACCGGCCAGGTTTGGTAAACGATGTCGTTCACGGTTTGACTGGGCATGCGCATCATGGGGCCCAGGTCACCGCTGGCCAACATCTTTAGATAATTCCAAAACTGGATATACAGGGGTTGATCCAATCCATACCGGCGTTCCATAATGAGGCGAATGTGTTCGGGCATGGCTTTTTCACCCACCGTCGAGAATGGGCCGCCCGGAAGCGCATGCACCACCGCGAAGGTGAATAGCACGATCGCGAAAAGAACCGGAATGGAAACAATCAACCGCCGAATAATGTAACGGGTCATAGCAATGCTCCCAAGAAGATTTGAGATAGCGCTTCGTTGCGTACTCATCCAAGCTTGCATGCCGTTGGGCGCATTCAAGCTTGGATGAAAACGCAACAGAGGGAAGGAGAGGGACGCCGAAGCGTCCCCCTCTGAACAAAGCGGGCTTATTTGCCCATTGCTGCCATTTGTGCAGCCTGGTCGATGGACCAGTTGTAGAACTGTTCGCCACCGAACAGGGCGCGAGGAGCGGTGAGCCAGCTGTGCTGCGCTACATAGGCAATGCGCAGATACAGCGGAGCCATGGGCATCTCGCCTTCAGGACCGAAGAACAGCTCTTCGATCTGGCGGTACATTTCCACGCGTTTGGCGGGATCGGTTTCTTCGCGAGCCTGAACGATGAGATCGTCCGCCTCGGTGCATTCACGCTTCATGCGGTTGCCGGGGTTCTCACACCACAACACATCGCCGACCCAGTTGTTTTCGTCGGGATAGTCGGGGCCCCAGCCAAGGGTCCACATGTGAGGCGCTTCTTCGTCAGGGGTCTTGGCGGAAGTGGCCGCCAACAGTTCCTTGAAGGACTGTTGTTCGATTTGGATGACGTCGGGGCTGCAGCCCAGGTGCTCTTGCCATTGCTGCTGCGCGAATTCGATCCAGTTCAATGTGGCCTGACCGCTGTAACCAAGCAGGGTCACGGTTGGGAAGCCTTCACAGTTGGGGTAACCCGCCTCGGCCAGCTGCTGCTTTGCGAATTCAGGATCGAAGCCCACGCCAACCTCATCGATGGGCGGAGCGCCGAAGATGCCAGGAGGAGCGAAGTGTTTCATGGGCAGGCCCTGGCCCTGGCGAACCTCGGTGACGAATTTCTCGCGGTCGAAGGCGGCGCTGAAGGCGCGGCGGACGCGAGGATCGTCGAATGGCGGTTTGGTTTCGCGGAAGCCGAAGTAGAAGACGGCTAGATCGGGCACCTGCACGGTTTCATCCGGATATTTCTCCAGATGGGCCTGCAGCTCGGCATCGGGAATGCCAGAGGTCTCGACTTCGTTGTTCAGCCATAGCGCGTAGCCGGTGCTGACATCGGGCACGACGCTTACCACGATCTTTTCAACGTTACCCGTGCCATACATGTCTTCGGGCATCAGTGGGTTGCGAAGCAGGGTGCGCCGCACACCATGGACCCACTCGTTCAGCACGAAGCGACCGTTGGTGACGATGTTACCAGCCTCAATCCACTTATCACCATATTCATCGATGGCCCATTCAGGCACAGCGGCCATGGTCCACATGGGGGTCATGGAAAGGAAGTAGCTGGCGGGGAAGTTCAGTTTGATGACCAGGGTGGCGTCATCGGGAGCTTCGACACCGATGGCGTCGATGAGCTCTTGAGGAATGTTTTCGGGGTCTTCCGCATTCAGGACATCTTCACAGCCAACGATCAGAGGGGCGATAATGCTGCTGTAGTAAGAGCCCAGGTTGGGATCGCAAGCGCGCTTGATGCCATAGACGAAGTCGTTGGCGGTGACGAAGCGAGGATTGCCATCGGCATCCACTTCCTGGACGGTCTCACCCGTGACGGGGTTGTGCTTGACCCAGGGGATGTCGGTGCGCAGATGGAAGGTGTACGTCAGGCCATCATCGCTGATGTCCCAGCTGGTTGCGGTTTCGGGGATGATCTCCGCAGTCTCGAGATCATAGTTCGTCAGATGGACGAAGAGGTTCTCGATCATGTTGATGGAGACCACATCCTCAGCAATCTGGGGGTCCAGCGTGGGAATATCGGTGGTGCTGTAGAAGCGCAACGTGACCGGCTCGGGCTGAGGCGTCGGGGTGACAACCACTTCTTTCTCGACAACTTCGGTCACGACCACGGTCTTTTCGACCTCTTTCTCCACGACCTGGGTGACGACCACGGTCTTTTCGACGACCTTTTCGACAACCTCAGGAGTGGACTGGGAGCAGGCGCTCAGCACAACGACGCCGAGAACTAGCACCAGAATCAGAATGATCCACTTGTTACGTGACATACTACGTTTCTCCTCCTATGCGTTGGAAGATGTTGGAAGCGCCACATGGCGCAAGACGATAATATGTGGTCACGCCAGCTTGCCAGGCTGTCGTTCTCACAGTACGGAGTTCCTCGGCCTTTCACACCTCCTTGTTGGCAGTTAAGTGAGGAATCTTGTTTCCAGCATGGCAATATTTTATCAGGACAGTTCTGAGAACCAAAGTGGTGATTCCGTCCATATTGGTTCTCAGAACTGTTGATAACCTAGTACAGATGGCACGCTACCCAATGTTCTTTTTCGGGTGTACCCACGTTTTTCCACTCAGGTTCCACCTCTGCACAGATGTCCATGACCTGGGGACAACGGGTGCGGAAGTTGCAACCTGATGGAGGATTCGTGGGCGAAGGGACATCCCCTTCCAGCACGATGCGCTGCCGCTTTTCCTCGATGTAGGGATCAGGGATGGGCACGGCGGAGAGCAGGGCTTTGGTATAGGGATGCAGGGGATTTTCGTACAGAGTTTCGTGGTCGGTGAGCTCCACAATTTTGCCCAAATACATGACCGCGACCCTATCGGAAATATGTCGCACCATGGAGAGATCATGGGCGATGAAAAGATAGGTTAACCCCAATTCTGCCTGCAGATCTTCGAGCAGGTTGACGATCTGCGCTTGAATGGAGACGTCCAATGCAGAGATGGGTTCGTCCGCCACGATGAATTTGGGGTTGACGGCGAGTGCGCGCGCAATGCCGATGCGCTGCCGTTGCCCTCCGGAGAATTCGTGTGGATACCGGTTGATGAAGTATGGATTGAGTCCCACCAGTTTCAATAGTTCCTGGACCCGTTCTTGTTTTTCTTTTCCTTTGGCCAGTTTGTGCACCTCGAGGGGTTCGCCAATGATGTTTCCAACGGTTAGACGGGGATTCAATGAGGCGTAGGGGTCCTGGAAGATCATTTGCATTTCCCGTCGTTGGCGACGCAGGGTCTCACCTTTCATGGTGGTGAGTTCTTTCCCTTCGAATTTGACGCTGCCCGCGGTGGGACGATACAGCTGCAGGATGGCGCGTCCTGTGGTGGATTTGCCACATCCCGATTCGCCAACCAGGCCCAGGGTCTCTCCCCGTTTGATGTTGAATGAGATGCCGTCAACGGCTTTGACGTCGGCGATTTTTCGTTGAATAATGATGCCCTTGGTGATGGGGAAGTACATCTTGAGGTCTTTGACCTCAAGTAGAATGTCATTTTGGGGCTCTTGATGTGCGGCGGACGTGTGCTCAGGCATAAATGCCTCCTTTCTCCTTGATGTCAGCGATGACGGTCTCCCAGTTCCAGCACGCCACTCGGCGAGTGGGTGAAATGGATTCCGTGGGAGGGTTCTCCTCCAGGCATTTTTCGGTACGATATTCACACCGAGGGGCGAAGGGGCATCCAGGAGGCAGGTCGATCAGGTCGGGAGGCAAGCCTTCGATGGGGATTAACCGTTTGCTTTTGCCCATGTCCAGGCGAGGCACCGAACGCAGCAACCCGATGGTGTAGGGATGATGGGGTTCTTTGTAGAGCTCGTGCACTTCTGCTTCTTCGACGATCTGACCAGCGTACATCACCAACACGCGTTCGGCCAATCCCGCCACCACGCCTAGGTCGTGGGTGATCCAAATGATGGCCATGCCGATCTGCTCTTTAAGCGATTTCACCAGTTCTACAATCTGGGCCTGGATGGTTACGTCGAGGGCCGTGGTGGGCTCATCGGCGATGAGCACCTGGGGATTGCATGCCAGCCCCATGGCTATCATCACGCGTTGGCGCATGCCCCCAGAAAATTGATGGGGGTAGGCATCAAGTCGGGTGGCGGCGCCAGGGATGCCCACCATTTCCAACAGTTCGACGGCTCGCTTTCGGGCCTGGTTTTTATCCATGCCTAGATGAAGTTGCAAAGGTTCCATGATTTGATGCCCGATGGTGAGCACCGGATTCAACGAGGTCATCGGATCCTGAAAGATCATGGCGATGTGTTTGCCTCGTATTTGTCGGATCTCATCGTCGCTGATCTGCAAGAGATCTCTATCCTGGAACCAAACTTCTCCGGCAATGATTTTGCCAGGTGGCTCAGGAATCAGCCGTAACAGTGACATGTCCCCCACACTTTTCCCGCTTCCACTTTCCCCCACGATGGCGATGGTTTCCCCTTCGTTTAGTTGATAGGAGATCCCATTCACCGCATGGACAACGCCATCTTGTGTAAAAAATTGCGTTGTCAATCCTTTGACTTCAAGTAGAGCTGCCATTGACTCTCCTCAATTCTTTTGTTTATGATTCAAACGTATAAAAAATTTGCATATGAAGGCGATGGCTCGGATGCATTCCGAGCTCTGAGTTTAGCATAAGTGGAAAAAACATGTCAAGCAATCTGATGGGGCGCCGGGTCTTTTTCAAGGATTTTGTTTAGTCCAAACTTAAGAGTTTGGCGACCCAGGCGACCTGTTGCTGTACCAATTGGGATGTGTCTTCTGGGGTGTGTCCTTGGGCGACGATGTGTAACAAGGGGCGATCGGCGTCAGGGCGGATCAACGCCCAGCGGCCTTCGCCCGCAGAGAAGCGCACCCCATCGATGGTGTCAAGGATGTAGGGCCCTACGCCTTCGTTCACTTCACGCATGATCCGCCCTTTTTCGGCCAACGGACAGTATAATGTGGCATGCATGCGATAAAATGAGGGCAAATCCGCCGTCGCCTGGGTCAGAGTGAGCTGTTGATTTGCGAGAAACTCGAGCAGTTTGGCCAGAGCGAACATGCCATCGGGCGCGGGCTGAAACTCGGAGAAGATGAAATGGCCGTTGCCGTTTAAGGCGAGCAACGCTTTTTGGGAGAGGGCCTGAGCCATAAGAGCTTGCACGTCGACGCGGGTGCGAACTATATGCCCATGATGGCGTTGGGCCAGGACCTCAAAAACCGTTGGTGCATCCACTGGAACGGCGATGGTAGCGCCGGGATGAGCGCGCCAGGTCAGATCTGCCATCATGACGCCCGCCAACATATCGTAGATGCGCCGGCCCTGGTTGTCGACGAGGTAAAGCTTTTCGCCACTGACGTCTAGCATGGCTCCCAAATCGAGATTCATGGTGGCGGTGAGCTTGCCCAGGCGGTCCAGGCGTTTTTCCCACTCTTTTGGCGTGGCCGAGAGCATGGTGAAATCAGGGCGAGCATTCAGGCTGACGACATCGACGCGCATGATTTCCAATAGCGGGTCCAATACTTCGACTGTGGCGCCATGGGCGTAATCGACAGCCATGAGGAATTCCCGTTGTTGAATGGCGTTCAGATCCAGCGCTTGCAGGAATGCTTCCGTATATTGTTGTTCGACCTCACTGGCGTATCCAATGGAGCCGATCTCATCAACCTGCACTCGCCGAAAATCCTCCTGAAAGAAGAGGCGCTCGACCTCTCGTTCTTTGGCTCGCCCTAAATTCATGCCATGTTCATTGATAAAGCGGATATCCACGACCTGTCTGTCGTGGGGCGAGATGCGGACGTGAACCCCAGCTTTGGCGTTGCTTTTTCGGGTGAAAAAGCGGGCGACTGGTACAGGCTGCGTGCGCAGGTCCAGCACCTGCACGCCAGCCGCTGGCAATCCCGAGATGATAGCCCGTTTCAACATTCTGGATCCGGGATGGCTATCACGGTTGATGGTGACCAGACTTTCTTGAGGAAGGCTGGCGCCAAATGCCACGCCTAATTTGGCGGCGAATTCGGGGGTCAGGTCCACGTTCACCACACCGGTCACGCCGAATCGTCCAAACAAGGTGCGCCGTCCTCGCTGCTCGCCCCAAATAATGCTTTCACGCACTTCTGCGCCAGCCTCTACCTCTTTACGAGGCCATATTTTTACATTGGGGTGAATGACCGCGTTTTCGCCGATGATCACCCCGTCTCCGATGACAACGCCTTGGTGGATATGGGCGTTGCGTTTGATGACGCATTGTTTGCTGATGATGGCGCCGTTGATCTCGGCGCCTTCGCCGACATAGCAGCCTCGCCACAAAATGCTACGAGATATCCGCGCTCGTTCGTCCACCACCGTGTCGTCGCGGATTACCGTAGGACCTTCGATGATGACATCCGCTTTGATGCGGACGTTGTTCCCCAAATAGACAGGGCCGTTCACCCGGGCGGTGGGCGCGATAAAGACATTTTCACCTACCCATATCCTTTCGCCATGCTCGTCACCAAAGGGTTGATGCCAGACCCGCCCGCAAAGCATGTCGAAGCTGGCCTGCATATAGTCAGGAGGCGATCCGGCATCTGTCCAATATTCCTTCATAGGCAAGCCATACAGAGGACGCCCCCTCGCTAAAAGCTCTGGAAAGAGATCATTGCTGAAATCGTAAGGCTCGTTGGGGGGTGCCAGTGTCAGCGCCTGTGCGTTCATGACATATATGCCTGTATTCACTAGATCGCTTACGACTTCCGCCCAACCGGGCTTCTCGACAAATTGGATGATGCGTCCATCCCCTTCGGTGATTACCATGCCATATTCAAGTGGATTTTGCACCTGATGAAGAGCAACCGTGACATCTGCGCCCCGCGTTTCATGGAACGCAACCAGGGTGCGCAGATCAAAGTCGGTGACGGCGTCGCCGCTTACCACCAGAATTGTTTCATCGATGGATACGAGCCCTTGCTCGATGGTGTTGCGCACTCCTCCAGCAGTGCCGAGGGGGGATTCTTCCACGGCATACGCGATCTGTACGCCCATACTGGCGCCCGACCCCAAGTATTCTTGAAACCAATCCGCTTGATGTTGTAATGTTAGAATGATCTCTGTAATGTCAAAGCGGCGCAGCCAATCGATGATGTGCGCCACCATCGGTTTGTTCACCAAGGGAATAAGTGGTTTGGGGCGAGATACAGTCAAGGGGCGCAACCGCGAGCCCTGACCGCCAGCCATGACAATGGCTTTCATGGTTATTTTGTGCGAATGGGATTGAAAAACTCAAAGGGCAGGAACACAGATTTAAGGATACCACATCTGCAGGCAAGAGGGCGAAGACGTTAGGGATCCGAAATGATTCCCGCCCATTTTTGAAAGGATCATTCCCGTGTGTCAAGTCCTGAAATACGTTTACACGCTGAATGATAGAAAGTTGCCCATGACCAAGTGAAGAAGGCGGGTAGCAAGTAGCAGGTGTGGCAGCGCAAGTGGTCCTGCCACCTGCATTTTTTTCGAACCAAGCGTTACGGGCAATATTGGTGAAAGGCCGATGGACGATAGACGACAGACGAACACCATTGTCAACTTCCAAATAGAATTCACCCCAATAGAGATACTCTCCCTGAGCAGCAATCGTACTTCCTGTGTCCCGGGAAGTATAGACGACCTGGGGTTGGGTGGGGTTGGGTCATGAAGACCAGGCCATTGCCTACGCAGTCGCGGAAACAGAGGGGTTCTCCGATCATGTAGGCGTAGATGCGGCCATCCGCGGGGTTGCGAGCGACCGCTATCTGCTGCATATCGGCGCACAGGCGGTGGTACTGGTCCCGCATGCTGTACAACAACTGGGGCGAAGAAGGGTTCTGAAGGTCCCATATTTAGATGGAGTCCGGCCCCAGGCCGTAGACCAGTCGGTCGGAAAGGCTTCAGTTCGTAAGCCGCGGGATGGCGATAACTGAGCCAGGACGGGTGGGGTCACACTGATATCGACAACGTAAAATGCTAGACCATAGGGAACGACCAGGATATCCCCATCGGGGAGGATCGTTTCAACATAATTCAGTGCCGATATGTCAGGTTCATCGAAAAAGCTCACGACGACGGGGGGTGGAGGGGGTTGGAGATGTCGAGAGGGGCGACGCCTGCATCTTCCAGGCCAACATAAGCGAAATCGTCCAGGACGGCCATGAAGAGGACGTCGCTGTCGAAGGTGATGTTGAGAGACGCGAGATATCTAGGCGAGGCGTGGCCGCGATCATCGGCCCGCAGCGCGCGGTCAGACTGAGAACAGCGACCACAAAGAGGAAAAGACTTACTTGCATGAAAATCTTCATAAGCGTAGCCCAAAAGCCCCGTGACGGTAGTCTCTATTCAGTTGAGGGGATTGGTTTGCTCAGACAATGCACCGCGCCCCCTTCCCTTCGATGTAATGTGATTTTTGAGGTTCGACACCTACGATGGTGATCGTTTGCGCCTAGTCGGAGGAGTCAATTCACGTGTTTGTTGGCTGCGGCATTCTCTGCTCCTCGATGTGAGTGGAGAGGCAGTGCGCGTGATGAGCGCGGTCCTATATTCACCGCTGACGGCGCGGCTGCAAAATAGAGGTATTTCGAATGTAGACAATTGACGATGCCCGATAGCGTCGCATTGGTGACAGTGCTTCGATTGGCCTGTGTAAGGACGAGAACGGGTGGGCCTCATGCCGATACGCAAAAGACCCACATCATAAAGCCTCTTTCTTTGCCTGGACGTCGCATCACGCGAAAGTCACGCAGGCCCGCACGCTCAGCCAGTTGGGCCAGCTCCTCAGGTGTGTATGCGTGGGTGAGGGGGCTAATAAAGGCGTGCTCCACCCATTCAAAGGGCCGAGCCATCCAGTGATGTCCGTCCACATCAGCTAGAATGAGCACGCCACCAGGTTTCAGCACTCGCGCGGCCTCGTTGAATACCTGCTGGGGCTGGGGCAGGCAATGGAAGGTCATTACCAAGATCACTGCGTCCATGCTTTTAGAGCTCAGGGGCAGCGCAGGTGCGGTGGCTTGGATAAAAATAGGAGGATGGGGGCCTGTTTCCAGCCGTTCGGGTTTAAGACATTCGGTGGTAATGTCTACGCTGAAGATTTGTGCGTGGGGAAGTGCTCGGCTGAGATGGGCCGCGCCATAGCCCTGGCCCGCACCAATCTCCAACACGCGTTCAGCCTGGCTGAGGTCAACGTGCGCCAGGGCGAAGTCATAGGCCCGGGTGGAGCGGGCCATGGGGAGTCGTGCGAAGATGCGTTTGAAGAGGGATGGCATGATGGTTCTGTCGGTCAGAAATCAGTGATCGGTGTCCCGTTGGGATGAGTTATTGTTTTTCTTCTGTTCGGCCAGGAGCTGGGTGGTGAGTTCAGCCAGAAAGGCCCGCTGGGCATGTTGGCGGTACATGGTGGGACCGCGGCAGACGTAGCATAAAATTTTCTCCTCGTCTGGCCGCGAACGGGTGAGTGTGCCGCAACGCTCACAAGGAGCGAGGTAATCCGCGATGAGGAGCTGACGTTCGGGATTGAGAAGATCGGCCAGGGTGACGGCGTGGTCCAGATGCAGCGCATTTTCTGGGCAAACCGCCACGCAGATGTTGCAGTCGAGGCAGAGTCGAGGATGAAAGGTGATGTTAAAGACCTCTCCCTCTTCCATTTCTCCCCACAAATAGTTCAATGCGCCTGTGGGGCAAAATCGAGCACATAGTTGACAACCTGAACAGGTTTCTACGTCGAGTTGTAATTCAGCCCAGGGGAGTGCATCGGCTGTGAGAAGCCAGGATTCATTAGGGGTGGCTTTATCCTCGAGGGCCATAAGGTGTTGATTGAGTTTCTGGAGACTAAAAGGCGTGTGATATGGAAGGCGTTGATCGAGGGGAGCGCCTGGCGCTAACATGGGTCTGGATGCTCGGGTTTCGGCGGTTCCAAGTCGTTGCTGCGCCAGTTTCCCAATACTGCGAAAAAAACCGCGACGGTCTACGGCAGGAGCGTTGCTTGGCAAGAGGGGCTTGGGTTGTGATTGGGTGGGCGGCAGAGGGCTTTTTGAGGTGAGATGGATGGCGGGATTAAGGCCAAAGCCGGTCAAAACCTGGTTACTTCCCTCGACAAGTTGCTCAATGGTTGCGTGTGCGCGGCCAATGGGGCAATCACCACAAATTTCATCTGAGAGCCACAGGGCGCGTTCTCCATTTCTGCTCAGCGTGAGAAGCTGTTCGATGGAGAAAGCGGCCAGACATCGGGTGTGATGGATGACGTAATCTGCGGGGGCTGGGGTTTCCTCTGGCTCAGGATGTTGAGCACATGCCAATGCCATCACGCCTTCCTGAGGTATATCCTCTTGAAATGAGATCAAAGTGGTTTCGGGCTGCATGGCTTGGGAAAAGACATCGGTGGGACAGATAGGGATGCACACGCCACAGCCTACACAGGTTTCTGCATCCAAAACAGGGAGTGGGTGGGGGCCAGGGGCCAGGGAAAGGGCATCAACTGGGCAGCGCTCTACACATAGACGACAACCGGCCTGGCGATGGCGGGCATTGATGCACCGATCGAGATGAAGATCGGGCGGGGAAAGATGAAATCGAAGGAAGGGTGATGTGGTCATGAAGCAAGTATAAGACAGAGGTCGGGCGGGGTACAAACCGATTTTGAGAAGATCATGTGGATCGGCGTTTTCTCGCGATATTGAAGGGACAAAGCATTGCCAGCCCTATGGAAGCAAAGCTTCAGCGTTTTTCGGTTCCTGAATTCTGCTGGTACAATGATTTTATGAAAATCGGTATTATTGGACTCCCAAACAGTGGTAAAACCACGGTCTTTAATGCGTTGACGCGCGGCGAAGCGCCCACCGAAGCTTATTCCTCTGGTCGTATGGAGGTGCACACCGCGGTGGTGCACGTTCCCGACGAGCGGGTGGATCGGCTGGCGGCCATGTATCGTCCAAAGAAGGTGACCTACGCCACGGTGCAGTACACGGATATTGCCGGATTGGCCCGCGGCATGGGCGAGGCTGGCGGTCTATCGGGCGCTCTGCTCAATGAGATCAGCCAGAATGATGCGTTGCTCCACGTGGTGCGGGCTTTCACCGATCCCAACGTTCTCCATCCCGAAGGCGATGTCGATCCCGCCCGCGATATCCAGATTATGGAGACGGAGCTGCTGCTCAACGATATGACCATCATCACGAATCGATTGGAGCGCATCGCCTCTCGGTTGGGAAAAGGGGGGGATCCCAAGGAGCGGCAGGCCTTGGCTGAGGAGAAAGCGTTATTGGAGCGGCTGTTGGCCGCGCTGGAGGAGGAGATCCCTGTGCGGGAGGTGGAGCTCTCGCCTGAGGAGGAGAAGTTCCTGCGAGGTTTCGCGCTCCTCTCCCAAAAGCCCCTGCTCATCCTCCTGAACATCGACGATGACGCGGACGAACGCGTGGCGGAGGAGTATCAGGACATCGTTAAGGGCGAGCATGTGGCCGTGGCCGCGCTACGGGGCAAGCTGGAAGCGGAGTTGGCGCAGATGGAGCCGGAGGAGGCTCGCGAGTTTCTGGCCGAGTTCGATATTCCCGAACCGGGCCTGAGCCGCATCATTCGTCTCTCCTATAAGTTGCTGCGGGTGCACAGCTTCTTCACTGTAGGCGAGGATGAAGTGCGGGCGTGGACAATCCCGGTGGGCGCGACCGCGGTGGAGGCCGCGGCGGCGATTCACACCGACCTGGCTCGCGGTTTCATCCGGGCGGAGGTGGTCCGTTTTGAGGATCTGATGGACGCGGGCAGTATGGCTGAGGCCCGTAAGCGAGGGACGCTGCGACTGGAGGGCAAGGATTACGTTGTTCAGGATGGGGATATCGTGCACATTCGCTTTGCGCTGTAACCCCCGACCTGACAGGTCCCACCCGCCACCTGCATTCACCACCGGATGTCGCAAAGAGCAACGCTGGCTCGCTTCCCTGGTAGGCGTTGGGGACCTGTCAGGTCACCGTTGCACCCGCTCGATCTCTCCCTTCAGCAACTGGCGCAGGATCGCCACCATGGTGGCGTACGTGGGGTCCATGCCAAAGTAGGAAAGATTTTGCGCGCCCAGGTTCTGTCCCTTGCTAAAAGGCGTATCCGATGCGTAGTGTAAAATCCCTACAGGGAAAGGCGCCTCATACAGGTTCACGATCTCATTATAGGGATGCCCTTTGGGACGAGACATCTCATAAATGCTGCTGAGATAAGGCCCCGCTTCCATTTCAAGGTCCGTATACCCCTCCTTGTAAAAAACGGCCATGTAATCCCGGTTTTGCAAAAACGTGCCCGGCACCGTGATGGCCTTCTGATTGTCCAGCACCGACCCATAGACCAGGAATGGGCGTACGTCATCGCCCGTGAAGCAATTGCGGAAAAGATAGGTATTGGTGGAATGCTCATCGTGGACCACATTCGGGATCATCACATCCCCGATGCGACCATTGAGCGTTGCAGCCTTGCCCATAATAAAAACCCCGCGAATTTCATCGATGTTGCGGGATATCTCATTTAGCACTTGATACGCTCCCAAGCCCAGTGGATAGTCGATATTGATAATGATAGCATCACTCTGACGTAATGTCTCAATGCCAGGGAGTTGTAATCGCGGATCTAGATGTTCGGCGCGAAGGCGATTGAGAAAAACAACCTGCACTTCGATGTCAAAAGCGGTGTATTCGCTAGGAACTCGATAAATGCCCATCCGCATCTCGTGGGCCAATCGCTGGGCGATCGCTTCGGGATGCGCCTGTTCATACTTCTTCCAGGTGTAATAAAGAAAATTTTCAATGCGGCTGGGCACCACCTCCTTACGGATATTCTCATACTCCTGTTGTAGCTCTTCAGAGCCTTCTTTAATGATGAAATCAATGAGCGTTTGCTCATGCATCAGCGCATAGCCGCTCAGTAAATTCGCCATGGAATGCGTATTGCTGGAGATAAAATACGCGGGCAGGGCATAGAAATCCACATCGGGAATGGTTTCCTCGACATGCTGCCACCAGCGCCGAGTTGCTCGACGATAATCCGCCAGAGAGCCGGAGAGAGAGCGGATGGCGATGGATTGTTTCTCTGTGGCCATGCGCAACAGACGCTGAGGCAATTTATCGCCCCACACCCGATAGAGACGCATCCATTCCTCGGGTTTCGCCCCCGTAAATTCACCCAGACGCTCACAACACGCAGCCGGGTCTTCCACGCCCTTGGTTGTCAGATCCTGCAAAAAACGAACCCCTTTCTCATTGCCCAGCAGCATATAGAGCTTGCGCCGCTCGATCTCATAGGCCACAAGCATAGGCACAAGATCGTCGATGTCGGAGCGGCTGGCGATGAACACGGCCAGGGTGTCGTCACCATCGAAAAAAGTGCGGCGGCGGCGCCCAGGCGCGGTGACCTGCGTCCAAGAAGAGAGGTTGGCGTAACCGTGCTTGCGGAAGATGCGCTCCGATTGCCCCATGACCACCAGATTCACTTGATCGATGACTTCAGGCAGTCGTAGAGTCACATAATTGAACGCGGCCAGATCGGGAACGGATTCGTGAGCGCGTACATGCAGAGCCGATTGCATGCCGCGATGGGCTTCCATCAGCACCTTGATAGGCACCGGGCTCGTGCTGCGTAGCAACGAGTAGTAGGTGCGCATGTAAAGCTGGATTTCTTCGTTACCGGAGGAAGGTACGGTTCGGTCCATAAGAAGTTAACGTAGGAGTAAGAGAAGAGGCTGATAGACACTTTGGCGGCAGTCAGTCGGTGGCGGCGAGAAAGACCGCCCTGGCGATTTCAATATCTTGCACGGCCACGCCTGTAAGGTCTGCCACCGTTATTTGCTCGTCGGAGACGCGACCCGGGCTTCGGCCTGCAATGACGTCCCCGAGCTCCATCACATCAGTGGGATTGAGAAGTCCGGCCTGAATGGCCTGATGGATTTCACCGCGCGCCAGGCATTGGGCAAGGCTGTCCGCAACGACCACGTCGGCTTGGGCCAGGATGCGGGCGTCCAACTCCTGCTTGTGAGGCGTGTCGCTGCCCACTGCAGTGATATGCACGCCTGGGCGTAGATCTGCAACTGAGA
>WFTO01000369.1 GCA_015485435.1 Anaerolineae bacterium
GCGGCGGAATAGCCCGCGTTGGTCATGCTGGTTTGGCGAATAAGCTGTTTGACCAGCGCCGGGCGCAGGCCGGGCAGGTGATAACCAAATAAAACTTCTTGCTCTGGAGCAAGGCGTTTGAGTAGGGGGATAAACTCTGCATCAAAGGGATTAGCGACGATTGGGTCCACCACAATTTCGGTAGCGCCTTGCCACCGAGCCAACATGGGGGTGTACGTTTCTCCAGATGCGCCCGGCCGAAGTTGCACGACAATGATGGAAAGTCTCGGATTAAGTTGGCGCAACTCCTGAATAATGGTCTGTTCCGACGTAAATACTTTTTGTTGCGAAGGAATCGCCAGAAGGGCTAAGCGCGCCTGCGCTACGAAACGGTGCTCTTGGGGGCTTAGTGGGAGGTCCAAAAGCGTTGTCTGGTCTCCTAGCGGCGTCAGCGTTTGCGAGTAAGGATCCCTATAAAGGGCGTCTGCCAGCCACTGACGCGCGTCTTGTTCGCTTCCGAGAATGGCCAGCGGGAATGGCGCCTGCACCATGCCCCGAAGCTCGCTAACGTCGAGTTCGGTAACGATGGACCACGCGTTTCGTAGGGATTGAATGGATGCCATAGCATTCCATTATACCCACAAACAGGTGCCCTTGACCAGCTTTCATACAATTCATGGGGGTGATTTGGTTTGAGGATCATTGTTGAAAGCCCCACCATTCAGCACACATGGTTTCTCCGAAAAAATCTCAAAGGGGGGAGAGAATCATTTTAGGGCCATATAGAGCATGCGCACTGCAGAGGCTACCACAACTACCAACAAGAGGCGATACACCCATATCTGCGCCCAGGCTTTCGTAGCGAATTTCACCGCGGCCCAGGCCCCTACGATGTTCCCAATGGCCAGAATAATGCCCAATAGCCAGTCCACCTGTCCATGATAAAGAAACACGAAGAATGCAAAGATGTTGAAAGCCAGCACCAGCAACGACTTTATGGCATTGGCGTGAATGAGATCATGGCCAATCGCCATTACAAGCCCTACCAGCAGAAAAATGCCAACGCCCGCCTGAATAAAGCCTCCATAGATGCCGATAAAAAAGAACAGCACCCACTCTTTCCACCCTGGTTGACGGGCGCCTTCAGCCCGGCCCACCAGCCATCGCTTCGGTTTCAGGATAATTAGAAAGAACGTCAGGATGAGCATGCCTGCGATGGCCATGCGCATGGCTCGTTCGTTCAAATTTACTGCAATTTGTGCGCCTAGCACCCCCCCCACGATGGTGGGTAGAAGCAGCGTCAATGCTTCTCGCCAATGAAGATATCCTTTGCGATGAAAACTTTCAGTGCTAACTCCGGTTTGTAAAAGCACGCCAATACGGTTGGTGCCATTCGCCACATTGGCGGGCAACCCAAGAAATACCAGCAGTGGGAGAGTGATGGCGCTGCCACTGCCCGCAAGGGTGTTAATAAATCCTGCCAAAAATCCTGCACCAATAACTGCGACGATTATCCAGGGGGTTAGTGCGGTTTCCATGAGCTGGCTGAAGAAAAAAGGATGAAATGGAACGGAAAGAGGGGAAGCGTATGACAATGCACCAATGATTATGATCCTTCAGCAGAATTTTTTAAAGACTCCTCGTTAACGTCTGGCTTTTCGGTTGTTGATTGGGGCATGACGGGGCCCCCTCGATGCACGGAAGCGCCTGAGGGGATGCGTTCTAAATCGGCAAAGGCGTCAATATCCACACCGGCATCGATCAAAACATTACGTCCAATATGGATATTCGCGGGCAAATAAGCGCCTTTCCCCACCACGGTGATTCCTGTAAACAATTTTTGGGGCATTTCTGTGTTTGGCGTATCGAAATCGTCACCTTCGCCCAAATGTACGCCAGCACTGATCACGACATTTTTGTCAACGATGACCTTATCCAAAACTGCTCCGGGGCCGATAAATGTATCGTTCATAATGACAGATTCACGAACCACTGCGCCAGGAGAGACAAAAACCCCGGGTGACAATACCGAGCGGTAGACTTCACCCTGGATAGAGCACCCATTGCTCACCAGCGAGCGAGCAATGCTGCCCAATACACTGGTCTTGACCGGAGGGCGTTCTTGGCTGCGCGTTCGGATTTGCCAGCTTGTATCCCAAAGGTCCAGGGGATGTCCCGGATCGCAGAGCTCCATAGAGGTCTGCCAATAAGCATCAATGGTGCCGACATCGACCCAGTAGTCATTGAATTCAAACGCGTATACCTTATCTCGATCGATCATGTAAGGAATGACATGCTTTCCAAAGTCGAGGTCAGGGTATGCTGAATGGAGTTCACTCAGACGAGTTCGCAACACATCGGTGTTAAATAGATAAATGCCCATACTGGCCAGAGTGCCTCGATCTTCTTTGGGCTTTTCATAAAAGGCGGTGATGCGTCCGTTTCGGTTCGTGGTCATGATGCCGAAGCGGTGCGCTTCCTCCTTTTTCACATTCATCACGGCGATGGTCAGATCCGCCCCTTTTTCTTGATGAAAACGGATCATTTCCCCATAATTCATTTTGTAAATATGATCACCCGACAGGATTAAGGTGCCATCTGCGTCGCGACTTTCTAAATAGTCGAGATTTTGATAAACCGCGTCCGCGGTGCCCGCATACCAAGTGTGCCCTTCGCGCGCCTGATAGGGTTGCAAGAGTCGGATACCCCCATGGATGCGGTCCAGGTCCCAAGGTTTGCCGATGCCGATGTGTTCGTTGAGGGAGTGCGGACGATATTGCGTGAGAACGGCGATATCGTAAATCTGAGAATTGACGCAATTTGAGATGGTAAAGTCAATAATGCGATATTTCCCAGCAAAAGGGACTGAGGGTTTGGCGCGATGGGCAGAAAGCACCGTCAAGCGTGAGCCCTCACCACCAGCCAGAATAATGGCCGTTACGCGCATGGCTTGCCTCCGGAGCGAAGCAGGACAAGAGATCGATCATGGGAGTGATGCCTAGTAGGCTAAGGTTAGCAAAGATAGGAGGATAGAGCAAAACCGACTGCTAGAATGAACGATGTTTGGTTGGGATTCATGGGGTCGCCGTTGCTGTTTATTGCGGGATAATGGTTGGAAAGGGAGGTAACGCTTGGGGATCGCGGGTTTCTAGCGCATCTATAAATTCCTGGCAAGTGATCCGGAGGCGAATGACGTCGACTCCCTGACAGGGATTGGGCAGAAAGGCGAACTTCGTTTTGGCCCGTTTCAAGACCTTTAAAGCGCCTAAGGAGTTCTTTTGCTGAATGTGGTAAAATGCTACGCCAAGTTGTAGTATTCCCTGGTAGAGTCGTCGGCATGGCCCAGGCTCGAGTCGCCAGGCTTCCTCCAGAAGTTCGTGAGCACCGAAAAAGTCTTGTCGATTGAATAAATCAAGGCCCTGTTGCGCCAGCACGTGGAGCGGTTGACGACAACAGGCAGTTAATTCAGATGTCGGTGTCATGATCGCGCCAATACCATCAACAAGGATCGACTATGCTATAATGATTCGTTGAAATGTGATTTTGTTATTATCCTGCATGAACGAAAGGAACAACAAGTCCATTTCTTGCATGGCGGTCTTGCTGTGACTGATGTTTTGCACGACGCCAGACGAAAGACCACTTAGAAAAACCATGGAAAAATAAATATCCTTCTCATTGCCATGCTTCTATGGCAGCGCAGTGAAGGAATTTTTTCAGTCATATCACTCAATCCAAAAATTATTTAAGGAGGCAGCAATCAAAATGACAAAAAAATGGGTTTATTTGTTTGAAGAGGTCGAAAAAGCCGAAAAATATGCAGGCAGCTGGGAAGGCGTGCGAGCGTTGCTCGGCGGAAAAGGCGCTAATCTGGCGGAAATGACCCGCATCGGCGTGCCTGTTCCCCCTGGCTTTACGGTGACGACCGAAGCCTGTATCGCTTATCTGGAAGAGGGCGGCAAGTTCCCCGAAGGCATGTGGGATCAGGAGCTGGACGCGCTGCATGTTATCGAAAAAACGACAGGCAAGAAGTTTGGCGATCCCGCCAATCCCCTGCTGGTTTCCTGCCGCTCGGGCGCTAAGTTCTCCATGCCCGGCATGATGGACACCGTCCTCAATATCGGTCTCACTGATGAGACTGCGAAGGGGATGGTGGCGTTGACCGATGATGAACGTTTCGTCTACGATTCCTATCGTCGCCTGGTGCAGATGTTCGGTAGCGTCGTGTTGGGCATTGATGATGACGCGTTTGAGGATGTGTTGGATGAATACAAAAAAGAAAAGGGCTACGAAAATGATACGGACATGACGGCCGAGGATTGGAAGGCGATGACCGAAGCATTCAAGAAGGTCATCATTGAGCATGGCAAGGAATTCCCCCAGGATCCCATCGAACAGCTACGCCTGGCCACAGAAGCTGTGTTCAAGTCCTGGAACGCGAAGCGAGCCATCGATTATCGCAATGCCGCCGGCATCCCCCACGACCTGGGCACCGCCGTGAACATCGTGACCATGGTCTTTGGCAACATGGGGTGGGATAGCGGCACCGGCGTCGCGTTCACCCGTAATCCCTCCACGGGCGAGAAGGAACTCTACGGCGACTATCTGCTCAACGCCCAGGGCGAAGACGTGGTCGCGGGCATCCGCAACACGAAGCCCATCAAAGAGCTGGCGCAGGACATGCCCGAGGTTTATGAAGAATTTGTGGCCATTGCTGAGAAGCTCGAGCGCCATTATCGCGATATGCAGGATGTCGAATTCACCATCGAGCGTCGCAAGCTGTGGATGCTGCAGACTCGCACCGGCAAGCGCACCGCCCGCGCGGCCATTAAGATCGCAGTGGACATGGCCAACGAGGGCCTCATCAGCAAGGAAGAGGCGGTCATGCGCGTGACCCCCGAGCAGGTGGACACGCTGCTACACCCGCAGTTCGATGAGGAGACCAAGAAGCAGGCTGTGGCCGAGGGCAAGCTCTTTGCCAAGGGCGTCAACGCGTCGCCAGGTGCGGCCGTGGGCCGGGTTTACTTCGATGCCGACACCGCGGAACGC
>WFTO01000370.1 GCA_015485435.1 Anaerolineae bacterium
ATCTTTGGGTATTACAAAGGGAGATAAAGAAACTGAGCGTAGTATTTTTATCAGCGAGGATGGTTTACGTCTTTTGTTAAACCTTGGCGATGAAGAACATTTCTTGGAAGAGGATGAGCGCGAGTTGATTGATAGTATTTTCCGGTTCAGTGAAACGACTGTCGCTGAGGTGATGGTGCCTCGCGTTGATGTTGTCGCTTTGCCCAAGGACACTTCTTTGATGCAGGCGTTGGATGTGATTGTCGAAGTAGGACATTCGCGTATTCCGGTTTACGAGGAGACGATCGATAAGATTGTGGGTATTTTGTATGCAAAAGATTTGCTTACGTGCTTCCGTGATAACAATGTGGATATTACCATTGAAAGTATTATGCGTCCTCCCTATTTTGTGCCAGAAACCATGATGGTGGATGAATTGCTTCCTATTTTGCGGCAAAAGCGAACGCACATGGCGATTGTGGTGGATGAATATGGTGGTACCGCGGGAATCGTCACAATCGAGGATTTGTTGGAAGAGATCGTCGGAGAGATTCAGGATGAGTATGATTCGGAGCCTCCTATGATTCAGAAGCAGGAGGACGGTCGTTTTATCGTTAATGGCCGTATGGATGTGGATGATCTCAATAGAGAGTTGGGAGTGCACCTTCCCACGGATGATGAGTCGTATAGTACGCTGGCAGGCGTTATCTACGCACAATTACAAAGGGTCCCTAATCCGGGCGATGCCTTTGATTTGGACGGTGTTCATATTGAAGTGATTAAAGTGAATGACAATCGCATCGAGGAAGTTTTATTGACATTGAGAGCGTCGGAAGAGTCAGGATATCGGGATGAAGAAGACGCTGTGGTTGAGGAGCGTGCCAGATGAAAGAGTGGGCGCATTTAATTGAGAAGGCGGGGGAAGCGCGCATGAGAGCGTATGCCCCTTATTCGAATTATTCTGTTGGCGCAGCTTTGCTGACGGCGGATGGAAAGGTGTTTACTGGTTGCAATGTCGAGAATGCCGTATATCCACTCGGTTTATGTGCAGAACGTGTTGCTATCTTTAAAGCTGTATCTGAAGGACATCGCGACTTTTTGGCGATTGCAATCGTGACGAAAAATGGCGGCAGTCCTTGCGGTAGCTGTCGGCAGGTTATGCACGAGTTCGCCCCTGAAATGCGAGTCGTCATTGCGGATGAAACTGGTCATGTTCGGGAGACCACGGTTGCGGAGCTGCTTCCCGATTCTTTTGGCGCCAGCGATCTTTCTTGAAAAAATCTTTTTTACCAAAAACGTTTTTGCCTATGAGCCACTCCAACGAAATCAGCAAACAAAGACGACGAGCGTCTAAAAAGAAAGGCCTGGTAATTGTCAATACAGGAAACGGAAAAGGAAAAACAACAGCAGCTTTGGGTATTGTTTTCCGAGCCTGGGGGCGTGGTATGAAGGTGGGCGTGATCCAATTCCTTAAACGAAGCACGGCGCGTTATGGTGAGATCAAAGCAGCCAAGAAGTTGAATATCGATTGGTTTGTCACAGGGGATGGCTGGACCTGGACCAGTCGGGATTTGGATGAGTCGGCTGATTTGGCGCGGCATGGTTGGATGCTTGCGCAAGAAAGGATTGTGCAGGGGTCATATGATGTGCTTGTGTTGGATGAGTTCACTTACCTCTTGCATTTCGGCTGGTTGGAGACAGAGGAGGTTGTCCGGTGGTTAAAGGAACATAAACCTCCTATGTTGCATTTGATTATTACCGGTCGGTACGCGCCCCAGGCGCTCATCGACTATGCAGACTTGGTGACTGAGATGCAAGAAGTGAAGCATCCCTATCGCGAGCAGGGGATTACTGCCCAACCAGGAATCGAGTTTTGATTCTGTGGTTCATTATTTGTGACAAAGGAAATGAGTATGAGTGCATCAAAACCCCCTGCATTGATGATCCTCGGCACGCATTCAAATGCAGGAAAAAGTCTGATTGCGACTGCTTTTTGTCGCATTCTGGCCCGAAAGGGCTATCGTGTGGCACCATTTAAAGCGCAAAATATGAGTAATAATGCTGGCGTTACGCGTGAAGGCGGCGAGATGGGGCGGGCGCAAATTGTGCAGGCTGAGGCGGCTGGAATTGAACCTCATACGGATATGAATCCTGTGCTTCTGAAACCGGAAGCAGACCACCGTAGCCAAGTGATTTTGCATGGGCGGGTTTTTGGTTATATTGATTCTCAAAATTGGTTTCAATTGAAGCGGAAGCTTTGGCCCGAGGTGCAGGCGGCTTACCAACGTTTGTCTGCACGTTACGATGTCATTATTTTGGAGGGAGCAGGAAGCCCGGCAGAAATTAATTTAAAAAATGGTGATATGGTGAATTTGCGAATGGCGCGGTTTGCCAACGCTTACGCTTTATTGGTCGGAGATATTGATCGGGGTGGCGTTTTTGCTGCGCTCGCGGGCACGATGCTTTTGTTGGACCCTCATGAGCGAGCATGGATTAAGGGCTTTTTGATCAATAAATTTCGTGGAAATGCGCAGTTGCTTGGAGATGCGACAGAGGTTTTGAAACAACGAGCGTTTGGCGTTCCCACGCTGGGGATTATACCGTATGTTTCGGATCTGTTTATTCCCAATGAGGATGCCGTGCCGTTGGACCAATCGATCGCTGCGTCGACGGATGTCTCAGAGGAGAACATTGATATTGTCATTCCCCGTCTGCCACATATCTCGAATTTTGATGAATTTGATGCATTGTTGGCGGAGCCTGGCGTGCAGGTTCGATTTGTGCGGCGCAGCGAACAAGTTGGTCGCCCCCATGCCATTATTTTGCCCGGAAGCAAAGCCGTGGTGGCGGATATGTTGTGGCTGCAACAGCAAGGTTTCGATAAGGCAATTTGGGAAGCATATACACAGGGGGCTCGGGTTGTGGGCATTTGTGGGGGTTATCAGTTGCTAGGGCGTGAGTTGGCAGACCCCTTGGGATTAGAAGGAGGCAAAGGAACATTTCCGGGGCTGGGGTTGTTGCCTGTTCGAACGATCTTTCAGCAGGTGAAGCATACGCATCGTTCTCTGATGCGTTTGACAGATGGACTGCTGGTCACAGGTTATGAAATCCATACCGGCGTTACTGAATTGATGGATGGTGCTCAGCCGTTGGGGACGATTGTCCGTCGCGACGCCAGGGCCGAACATGCGCCCGAAGGGGCGCAAACCAGCGACGCCAGCGTATGGGGCACGTACCTGCATGGCATTTTCGAAAATGACGAGTTCCGACGGCGTTGGCTGGCGTCGCTGGGCTGGCGGCGAAGCCGCCAGCGTTCGGCCCTGGCGTCAAGACAGGCCGCGTACGACCGTCTCGCGGATATTGTAGAAGCCTCCGTAGACATGGATAGAATCCTTCAGATCGCGCGATTAACGCCTTGACCATATGCAAACATTGAACTCAACCAAACCATGAAACGTTCCCTCCAGATACTCCTCCTTGCATTCAGCGCCACTGTTCTGAGCGCCGGCCTCGCAACGATTCAAGCCTTCACCGCCTCCCAAACCCAGACAGGCACTCGTCCCAAGCGTGAAATGGCCGTTGAGAAAGCCATTACTTGGTTGCACAACCAATACCTCTCTGGCAACATTCAATATATCGCTACGTGTGACGTCGCCAGAGTGGTGGCTTTGTGGGGCGAGGACCTTGAGGGAGCCAAATGGACTCGCAATGGCAGCAGTTTACTGGATGATTGTGCAC
>WFTO01000371.1 GCA_015485435.1 Anaerolineae bacterium
GTATAAGAGACAGACCCTATACCCCACCCCTGCCCACGCCCAAGATGCCGATATGACCACCGAAGATTTCGAAAACTTTGTTTTCAACGCCTGTCTGCCTGATCCTGACGACCCGATAGGCTTTTGGCGACGCCTGGAGGCCCATCAAAACCGTTTAATCCAGCGCCTCAGCCAATACGACGTCATCCGTATTGTAGCTCCCGACACCGACATCTCCTTCCGGATAGGTGGTCGCACCTGGGTGAATGCCTGTGGACACGCCAACTTTCCCGATGGTGAAGTGTTTACCAGTCCCCACAAAACGTCCGCCAACGGCTATATCCGCTTCACCTATCCTGCCATTTATCGTGGTGTCGAGGTGGAGGATGTGCGCCTTTGGTTCGAAAAAGGAAAAGTGGTCAAAGCCACGGCCTCGAAAGGAGAGGATTTTCTTTTGAGTCAGCTCGAGAACGATGAAGGCGCTCGCTACCTGGGCGAATTTGCCATCGGCACCAACCCAATGATCCAAAAATTCATGAAAAACACGTTGTTTGATGAAAAAATGAAAGGCACCATTCACCTGGCGTTGGGCATGAGTTTTCCCGAGACCGGGGGCGACAATCAATCTGCGCTCCACTGGGATATGTTTCTGGACATGCGCTATCGGGGCAAGATATATGGCGATGGCGAACTCATTTATGAGCATGGGGATTTTCTTTTTTCATTCGAGGAATAATACACGCCAATCCATCCATTTCAGGCCCGCGCTGAAGTCAGCGTGGGCCGATTTTATTTGTCGACATCCACGCTCAATCGGAATCAGCCGAAGGGGATGGGGATGTATCCGCAGGGGGTTCGGGTTCCATACGTTGGTCCTGATGGCGAATGACATCGGTCAAGGCCAACATCTCGGCGAAATCCTCCTCCACAAAGCGGGCGATCTGTTCAGGGTCTGGGACCAGTTCATAATCGGTCATGACTCCCACGCTGACCACATCAGCATAGCTAAAGATGCTCACGCCCATGCCCAGACGACCTGATTGCGGCACCCAAAACATAATGCGTTCAATGGGGCTCCCTGCAAAATAGAGCTTTTGGCGAGGGCCAGGGACATTGGTCAAGACCAGGGTGGATTTCATGGCAAAGAACTGCACTGCCAGGCTTTCAATCTGTTTGGGAGACATACCCATGGCTTCCAGCAGGGTGTAACCGACCACAGCTTCGGGCGAATTTTTGAGATCGTCCATCCGTCGTTTCACTTCGATCATGCGCTCCAATGGATTTTTCAATCCTAAAGGCAGAGAAAGAACCACCAAACCGAAATGGTTCCCTAATTTGGCTGCTTCGTCCATGGGACGTAAATTCACCGGAACCATGGCCCGAATATGCAGATGCCTTCGCACCGACTCCCCCCGGTATTCAAGATATCGACGCAGTCCGCCAGCAACGGCCGCCACCAAAACATCGTTCACGGTGACCTTGAACGTCTTTTTGATGCGTTTCACATCCTCCAACGCCAAATCTTGCGTCCAGGCAACCACTTTTTTTCGCCCTAATCTGCCTTTGAAGAGTGTACGCGAATCGGGTGGCAGCAGCGCCAGACGCGCCAACCGCGCCATAAAGTCCCTGGCTTGCGTTGCGCGCTTCATGGCATGAGCTGGATCAGCCAACATCAATCTTCCCTCATCGGCCATAGAGCGGGTCATAGCGAAAAAACTCGCCGCGGGATGAAAAAGGGAGCGCACCTGTCGTCCGCGACGCTGATGAGCCTCCTCTGGTTCCGGTTCGGGCCAGGGTGCGTCCTCGTCCACATCGCAAAGCGTCATCAGCACCGACATCAAAGCGATGCCGTCGGCGATGGCATGGTGCAGTCGCGCTACCAGAAAAGAGCCGCCATCTTCCAGATTGTCGATAAGATGAAATTCCCAAAGGGGCTTACTTTTATCCAGAGGTCTGCTCGCCAACTTGCTGATCATCTCTTTCAACGTGGCGTCATCCCCGGGCGAGGGCAAACCCACGCGAAAGATGTGATTATCCAGGTCGAAGTATGGATCATCTTCCCAATATGGCCCGCGCATGGGCAGCCGCGACTCCACCACGCGCTGACGAAAACGACGCCAACGCTGCACCAAACGGATCTCTGTCGTCGCCCGCAAACGCTCATAATCCAATGGCTCTGCAAACTCAAAAAATCCGGTAATCATCATCAAATTGGTGGGGTCATCCATATGCAGCCAGGCTGCATCCACGTTCGAAAGGGGCGTTCGGGCCATGTTCCCTCCAGGAAATTTTTCAAAAACAGCGTAACGGCCGACATGATCGATTTCAAGCCACCAAACGTTGCTAAACCGTCGGTGGCTTAACCTGTTTGCAGACGCCAACAGGACGAAGCCAGTGCACTCGCCATCTGCAAACCTGACTTCCTTTTTGTCTGGATGAATTCGCGCCACGCAGCATCATCCGCGTACGACAAAAGGATAGTTCAAGGCGCGTTTGCATAATTGTGTTCATTATCTTATCCCACCCATTTCAAATTGCCAAAACGCCTTTGCCAATGACAAGACTTGCCAAAATACACCAAAAACTGAATACTTTGAGTAACCATACAGGCCACCCGTTGACGCCCATGCCCTTACCGAACATGGCCCCAGCCAACGCATGTTGACAAACGTCACGTGAACGTTCACCACAAACCTGACGTTTGCTATTTTCCCATGGACGCCGGCGGCGAATATCATCGTGTTAGATATTGTCAACGATCCCAGTAGAAGAGCTGCATCGTTTCTCTTGTGATAGATATCTGCCAATCGATTGCATTTTCATCCTCCTTCAATCTGCATGGATAAATACTCATGACCATTACAATATCATCACCTCTGTTGGCTGGCATCGAAGCTGGCGGCACAAAGTTTGTTTGCATCGTGCGCACAGGCCCCGACGACATCCGAGCGGAAACCCGCTTCCCCACCACGACGCCCACCGAAACCCTGGCTCGCACCGTCGCCTTTCTTCATGAAGCGCAAGCGCAGCATGGCGCGCTGGCCGCTATCGGCGTCGCTTCCTTCGGGCCTATTGACCTGAATCCCTCGTCGCCAACGTACGGCTTCATCACCAACACGCCAAAGTCTGGTTGGTCTCAAACTGATTTTGTAGGCGCATTACGAAAGCATTTTTCACAGCCGATCGCCTTCGACACCGATGTAAATGGCGCCGCACTGGGTGAAGGACGTTGGGGCGCGGCCCAGGGGCTGGACACCTTTATCTACCTGACCATCGGCACCGGCATTGGTGGTGGAGGTTTGATGCGCGGCCGCCTGATGCACGGCCTTGTGCATCCAGAAATGGGACATACTTTGCTTCGACGGAACCCTGAACGCGACCCCTTCTCCGGAACCTGTCCCTTCCACGAAGATTGCCTGGAAGGGCTAGCTGCGGGGCCAGCCATCGCGGCTCGTTGGGGCGCTCCGGCCGAAACCCTGCCCCCGGACCATCCCGCCTGGAATTTGGAGGCGGACTACCTGGCGCAAGCCCTTCACGCATTTATCTGCACCCTATCTCCTCAGCGCATCATCATGGGGGGCGGCGTCATGAATCAACAGCATCTCTTCCCGCGCATCCGTAAACGGGTGCAACGCTTGTTGAACGGCTATATTCAACATGAAGCCCTCCGTTCCGAAATCGACAGCTACATTGTGCCGCCAGGATTGGGATCGCGTGCAGGCGTCTTGGGCGCGTTGGCGCTGGCCGCACGGGCGCTCGCATAACTTTGTGGTACAATAGGAATATCCAATCAATGAAGCAGGGGGCCACCGCAGGGGAAAGCATTGTCTTGTCGTGAATGATCACGCCCAAAGCGTTGCCCGGCGTCACAACTTCATTCGCACATCACCCTGACCCCACCCTTTCGCGCCCCGAAAAATACACCTATGTCTTGGAAAATCCGAGCCGAACAACAAACGTTTTTAGAACAAGAAATCGGCGCCGTTCACAAAGATTGGGGCGGTCGCCTTGTCGTAGCGCTTGCCTTTCCCAACACCTACTACGTGGGCATGAGCTCACTGGCCTTACAGGTCCTTTATCGAGGCTTCAATGCGTTTCCCGACGTCGTCTGTGAACGTGTCTTTTGGGACAAAGGCGGCCATGAAGCCCATAGGCCTTTGCTGACCCTGGAATCAGGGCGGCGGGTCAATGAAGTGGATGTTTGGGCGTTTACAATCTCCTATGAAATGGACTTCTTCCATGTCGTGGAGATGCTCCGCCAGGCGGGTGTGCCTCCACTGGCCAGCGAGCGAGATGAAACCTGGCCCTTGCTCATTGCAGGAGGGCCGGGCGTCACTATGAATCCCGAACCCATGGCGCCCATCTTCGACGCGATTGTCATCGGCGAAGGCGAAGAGGTGCTGGCTGATCTCGTTGCGCTTTTTCGCGAGGCAATCCATGCCCCTCGGACAGAGCTTCTGGCGGCGCTGGATCGCATTCCTGGCGTTTATGTGCCCCAACTCCTCCCTTCCATCGAAGAACAAGGGGCTACCCCACGACAGATCGAACGCTTATGGGTGCGCGATCAAAGACATTTTCCTCCCATCAGCAGCCTCTACACTCCTGAAACCGAATTCCGCAACATGCATCTGATGGAGATCGCCCGCGGTTGCGGACGAGGCTGTCGCTTCTGCCTGGCCGGATATGTATACAGACCGCCCCGTGAGCTCCCTCTATCCCAACTGCTGGACTGGGCTCGTGAAGGATTAAAGCACACCAACCGAATTGGCCTTATCTCCGCCGCGGTTTCAGATCACTCACAGATCGATGAGCTTGCGCCAGCACTGGTCGAGATGGGCGCCAAACTCAGCGCCTCATCGATGCGCGTAGACCCCATCTCGCGCCCATTGGTCGAAGCCCTGCGAGCCAGCGGCGCCCAGACCTTGACCATCGCTCCCGAAGCAGGCTCAGCCCGGCTCCGCGATGTCATTGCCAAAACCCAATCCGAAGAACAGTTATTGGAAGCGGTGACATTGGCAGCGGAACTAGATTTTCCTCAAATTAAATTCTACTTCATGATCGGGCATCCCACCGAAACCGAAGACGACATGGATGAGCTGATCAGGTTTGTGTTGAAGGCCCGAGAGCTATTCAAGCGACGCATCGCCATGAACGCCACGCCTTTCGTTCCTAAGGCGCACACCCCCTTTCAATGGATGCCCATGACGCCGGCCAAGGTTTTAAAAAAACGACAAAACTATCTGATGCGCCGGTTGGGTCGCCATAAAATCGCGGTGCGCGCCGATTCCCCTGCTTGGGCCGAAGTTCAGGCCGTCCTGGCTAGAGGCGATCGTCGACTGGTGCGCGTTCTGCTGGATATCCCTAAACTCAGCGTTCGCGACTTTTGGGAGACCATGGCCCGCCACGGCCTGGAACGAGATGCATACCTCGGCCAGCTATCGCTGCGCGGCCCGATGCCGTGGGATATTGTGGAAAGCGGCGTCAAACCGACCTTCTTCCAATATGAATGGCGGCTGGCCCAGCAATCGCGCGTGGGCCCTCATTGCCCGCCAGACAGCGCCGGCTGCCTTACTTGTGGCGTGTGCGATCCAGCCTGGGCTTTTCGCTTCGAGCCCGAAAAACTGCGAAAGCAAACATCTAAGAGAACGAAATCCACCCCCACGCCATCGTGACCTCATCCCTCCTCAATTCGACCACATTTTCGGTCATGTGAGCGAATCCCTTGGCTCACAGTTGAAACCATGCTATCATGAATGTCGTATAGGTCATCCCACACACCTGATTGAGGAGCATTTCCCAATGCCTAAGCAAACCAACCAACCCCCTCCATCCCAAAAGGCGACCTTTTGGCGTGTAATGGACAACGTCAAGCGTGCATGGCGCATCTTTCGCGACCCGTCGGTCAGCCCCATGATCCGCTACGGCATCCCCATGCTAGGCTTGCTTTACCTGATCTCCCCTATCGATATTATCCCCGATGTGCTATTGGGACTGGGCCAACTGGATGACGCGGCCATTTTGATACTGCTTTCGCAGCTCATGATTATGCTGGCCCCCAACGATGCAGTCCAACGTTATCAACATCCAACATCCGCATCCACCGAAAGGCCTGATGTTTCAGCCGAGGATGGAGACGTCATTGATGCAGATTATCGCGTCATCACGTAATAAAAGGCAGAGATGGCCTCGATGACCACCGAGCAGTCCTCTGATCCTGCCGCCACCGTACCATTGCTCCGGCCAGCGGAAGCAGCGCAACGTCTGGACATTCCCGCATCCACCCTTCGACGGTGGTCGCGACGCTTTGCCGCATTTCTGTCGCCCGAGGCCAATGGCTTACGACACGCCAATGGCGCCCGCGGGCATCGGCGCTACACGCCCCAAGATATGCTCGTTCTGGCCCAATGCAAAGCCCTTCTCAGTGAAGGCTACACATTCAAACAAGTGGCAGACCTGTTGAAAACCACCCATCAGCCCGAAGTGGTCGTCGTTGAAGGGGAGATCGAACCGACCACCGCAGAACCGCAAACGCAGCCACAGACCGCGCCCGCGCCATCTGAAGAGGCGCTCCTGGACGCGGACATCGAATTGGGGCATCTGCTGGCGAAAATGTTTTCCACCCTTTCGGGCAGCCAAAACATGCTCCTGGTTGGCCAGCAAACCGAACGAGAGCTTCTGCGCGTCCTCATCCAGGATAACCTGAACCTCAAAGAAGAAAACCGACGCCTGCGCGAACGGATGGTGGAAACTGAACGACGGATATTCGAAATCAAGCGCGAAATGGAGCGCTACCGGGGCGAAGATCGGGAACGGATGCGACAAATGGAAGCTTATCTCTTTCAGCTGCAACGGCAGATCGATGACTTGGTGCGCAGCAAGAGTTCGTTGAGTCGACCGCCTGCCGCGTCACCGCAAGTCGCGATGGTCCCAGCGGCCAAGCAGAGGACCAGCCCCTCGTCCTCACCCTCTACGCAGTTAGAACCATCTCCACCAGCCTCATCAGAAGAAGCGTCCACTTCCCCAGGCGAAGAATCGCCCGCAGTACGCAAAAAACGAACGTTTTGGGATTGGTTGCTGGGACGATAGTCGATTTCACACGAATCATCGTAGTCAGATTTGCAAAAATACCATCATTCCTGGTTAAATTCCCTCCCGTAGCCTGCCCGGCACGCGGATGACTCCGATCCAGCGGATGGATGCGGTTCTCCCTTGCATCCACACCCCCATCAGCGTCATCCGCGTTCTGATTTTCTGGGTATGGCTCCCTTTGCACATCTTGTCATTCCATAAACTGTCGAATAAGGAACCTTTCATGAAAAAATATCTGTTTCTCGTCGCCCCTTTGATGCTACTGCTCGCCCTGCTTTTGCTGCTTCCAGCCGCTCAGGCCTCGCCGCAAGCAGCCCCTGCGCCCTCCCCATCATCCGTCAATGCACTGAACGGCTCGTGGGAGCGCATCTGGCGTGGCAGCGGTGCCATTTTTGATGTCGATTGTTTCACCGAGGATGAATGCCTGGCTGTAGGAGAAGCTGGGCTGATTCTGACCACGCGTGACCGTGGCGTCAGCTGGCGTCAACAGATCCTAGACGCTCAGCCCGATCTGTTCGCCGTCAGCGTCAACGACGCGGGGTTGGCTTTAGCCGCGGGCGGCAACGGCGCACTCTACCGCTCGATCAACCGAGGGCTCTCCTGGGAAGCCATCACGCCTCCCACATCAGCCGACATCCAAGCAATCTCCCTGCTGGCGGATGGTCATGCCTGGCTGGTCGGCGCGAATGGGCTCATCATGCACAGCGCAGATAGCGGACAAACCTGGCAAACGCAAACAAGCGGGGTCTCGGTCACTCTGTATGCAGTCCAATTCCTCAACGCCCAGACTGGATACGCAGCGGGCGATAAAGGCGCGCTTCTGAAAACGACTGATGGCGGCGCGACCTGGACCGCGGTCAGCCACACCTTTCCCGGCTGGGCCCGCATTTACACCCTGAGCTTTACCGACGAAAACACCGGCTACATTGCCGGACAAGCTGGTTATATTCGAAAAACCACCGATGGCGGCCAATCCTGGCAAGAGATCAACTCGGACGTTGCCAGCGATATTTACAGCCTGCACGTCCAAAATAACTACGCTATCTTTGGCGGCGCCAAAGGCGTCATCGCCACCAGCGATGATGGAGCGAACTGGACCGTGCGCGCCTCCGTCCCACAGGATACCCGGGATGTTCGCGCCGTCTACACCTTTGGTCCAGGAAACTCCTGGGCATTGGGCGCGGTCAAAGACGCCAACGCGGCCGCGTTCTTCGTCAATCACAGCAGTGATGGCGCCACGTTCCTCCCTGTTGCTGGCGATTATGGCGTCTACCCCGCCTTGCACGAAGTCGCTGCCCCCAGCCGCGACGTCGCTTATGTGGTTGGCACGGAAGGCGCCATCGGCATCACCCTTGATGGCGGAGACACCTGGCGCTGGCAACACTTCCAGACAGATTTTCCCGATTCCGCCACCATCACCGGCATCAGCTGCCCAACCGTCGATGACTGTTGGATCGCCGGCCAGGTCAGCCACAACCCGGGCTTCCTCTATGTCACCCATGACGGCGGCGCCACCTGGGAACGACAAAATCCCCCGGGCGTGCAGTGGCCCTGGCTCTACGATGTGGACATGGTGGATGTGAACAACGGACACGCTGCAGCGAATCCCTACATGTTCTACACCAACGATGGCGGCCAGACCTGGCAGGAAAGCACGGTGGTTGGCAATACAGCCAATGTTGAGATCGCCATGGCTAACCTTTACGAAGGATGGACTGTGCAACGGCATTATGGGCACCGGTTTACAACTAATGGAGGAAAAAGTTGGGATCGAATCTTTCCAAACGAACAAGCAGGTCTCGCTTTTTTTGGAGTGGAAACCTTGGATGCGAATCAAGACGGCAGTCTGGATATGAGTTGGGTGGTAGGATGTGAATGGATCAAGAGTGAAGATCGATGCGTTCCTAACACTGGCGTCATCTTCTTCGCCAGCAGCCACAAAGACCCTGGTTATGCCCAAAC
>WFTO01000372.1 GCA_015485435.1 Anaerolineae bacterium
GTATAGGTGGGTGTGGGCGTATAGGTCGGGGTCGATGTGGGCGTTGGCGTAAAGGTTGGGGTGGCGGTAGGGGTAAAAGTGGGTGTGGGTGTGGGGGTAAAGGTGGGCGTGGCGGTGGGGACGATGGGGTATAATCCGCGCAAATAGGTGAGCGCGCTGGCAACCTGGATTAAGCCGTATCCATAGGATGGATCTTTGCCAGTGGCACCCAAATCAAGAGCGGTTTGTTCCAGCGCTTGTTGCACTTCCAGACGGTTGGCTTCAGGCACATAGGCTCGTAAAAGGGCGGCTGCGCCAGCTACGTGAGGCGAGGCCATGGACGTTCCCTGATAGAGATAAAATCCCCACCCATTGGCGCTGAATGTTTCTTGCAAAATGCCATCTCCATTGCCATCCTGGTTGGCGTCTTGGTTTAAGTCCCCGCCAGGCGCACTGACGCTTAGGGCATCACCGCCATTTGAGTACCAGGTGCGTACCCGGTTGTAGTCAACAGCGGCCACGGCCATGACATCGGGATGGTTTGCTGGGTAACTGGGGGTGGTGCGACTGTCGTTGCCCGCGGCGGCGACAATGACGATGTCTTTGGACGCGGCGTAAGCGATGGCGTCATCCACGTATGCGTCATGACAGAGGTCGAAGGTGGCGTTGTTGCAATCCATGCCCAAAGAGAGGTTGATTACGTCTGCTCCGTTGTCTGCCGCCCAGCGGATGCCCTGTCCCACATCGAGAAAGGTGCCGCTACCGGTATCGTCGAGCACGCGCACTGGCATGAGGTTCACTTCGGGCGCCATGCCAGCCACTCCATACAGATTATTGGTGCATTGTCCTACGGTGCCGGCAACATGGGTCCCATGCCCTTCCCCATCCTGCGCGGCCGTTTCTCCTGCTGTGTCAGTGACGGCGTCAAAAGGGCTGACAAATGTTCGGCATCGAAAGTCCTGACCGCGACTGACACCGGAGTCGATGATTGCCACGATGGTGGTGCCTCCCAAGGTGATATTCCACGCCTCATTGGATTGAACCTGGGGTAAGTGCCATTGGTAAATGTAATAGGGATCATTTGGGTAAGCGGCCCTGTTTTCGGGGGCAACTTGCGCCGGGACTGGGGGGAAATCGTCTAACTTTATCAGGTAATCGGGTTGGGCGATGAGCACATCGTCGCGTTGATTGTAGTCGTTTAGCGCTTGAAGTGGGGTCTTGTTATTGGTAATTGGCACGGCATACCAGTTATCAAACAAATGCTCAACCCCGGGTTGGAATGGCAATGTGGAGCGCATGTTGGGGTTGAGTTTCACCAGAAGATGGTCGGATGCATATGGCCAGTTGGGCGGTGCAGCGACCTCCACTTTTTGGGGAGGGTCATCGGATTGTGCTGCGATTATCGTGCCGCCGGCCAAGACGATCAATGTAATCGCAACGAAAACGAGGGTGATACGTATGATGTTACTTTTCATTCGAATTCTCTTTTGAGAGAAGGGGGGTGCATGATGGTGTAAAGATGAGAAGAGGGAAATGAACACAAAAAGGCACGCGGGTGACCGGGATACGGCTGGCTTGATGCGGACTTCCTCACATATTCCGCTCAGGTTGCAGCATCCGTCAACTCCGCGTGCCCTTCTTACAATCCATTACTTTCGGTTGGCCCAGCAGAATTTCGATTTAACGAATCCGTTGCATGTTAATCAACGAGTAATAGGCAGGAAGATCAGGGACCTGACATCGATCTGTCCCGAACGAATTTGATTAGGAATAGATTGGCCCTGGGCATCGGTGAAAGTGATCGCGGTCGCGGTGAGAGGGCTGCTGTCGCCAGGTTCACCTACGGCTTCGAAGGTGATGTTGGCGAGGTTGATGCCGCCCGTGACTCCTTGGGTGGAGGCCAGGGTGAATCGGATGGCATCGGATTGATAATTAGGATTACATATGGCTAAACTAAACTTCCTTTCCGGATCTGCTACGCAGGCAGTTGGGCGTACGACATTGGGGTCGTATTTGAGTTCAAAGGTGACTGCGCCAACATCTGCGTCTGTCACATCCGCTGTGATGGGCACGGTGATCTGACCATTATTCGGAACAACGCCTTGGCCTACCATGATATCCGCGGATGCAAGACTGCTCATAGGAGACAGCTTCATGGCCGTGGTCACCGGACAGAGAGTGTTAGGAATGCCAATTTCGCATTGCATGATGAAGAGGGCATCCACGCTTGTACACATGGAATCTCCGTTCACATCACATGCATCGATGTAAACTTCACCCGGATCGGGCGGGCAGATAGGCGAGGGGGCCATGATGCCGCTATCGAGCTGTAAGATATACAAGGCGTCAACGGAGTCGACCTGGGCGTCACAATTGACGTCGCCGTTGTCGGCATCTAAAACTACGAATCCACTCTCAGAGGTCACACTCATTGGGACTCCAGCCGGGTCTGCGAGTTCGACCAGGGTGAATGTGACCGGCGTGCCGGTGTGCAGGGGGCCTACGCCGACAAAACCAAGATTGGCCAAGACATGACTTCCTGATGCCCCTAATGGGCTAATGTAGGACAACCTGGACACTCCTGGCTGGAAGAGTTGGTTGCATGTCACACCGTCAAAAATGAAGTCCGGGTCGGGATCACAGCCAATAGGGGCGATGATGTTGGGATCGAATTCGACTTCGAACGTTAACGCCCCTATGCCAGGCACCGGAATGTTTTTCATTTGCACCGGAATGGTGAAAGGTAGGGTTGGCGGGATAATGACGAAGTCTTCAATGCCGATGAAGGGCGTTGGCGTGGGCGTCGGTGTGGGGGTGTTTGTGGGTGTGAACGTGGGTGTAGGGGTGTTTGTAGGCGTGGGCGTATCGGTAGGTGTGGGAGTGTCTGTGGGTGTAGGCGTGGGGGTATCGGTGGGCGTCGGTGTAGGCGTGTCAGTAGGGGTGGGTGTGAAAGTAGGCGTAAATGTAGGGGTGGGTGTAGGCGTATCGGTGGGTGTGAAGGTGGGCGTGGGGGTTGGCGGTGGTGAGTATGTATAGGTGATCAATCGTACGCGATCAAGAAACATCCAGGTGGGCGTATTGGTGAGGCTGTCGTTGTGCGCCGAGAAGTTGATGCGCAGCGTGCGCCCCTTGTAATTTTGGTTGATCTTATAGGTGACGTGTTTCCATACACAATCGTCTTCCAACACTTTCATGTAGGTTTTACGCAGATTTTCGTTGGTGGGGTCATTGGGGTCGTAGACCCAAAAGCGTTGCCAGTCGTTGATAATGGATGTGTCCGTGGTGCATGGCATATACCAGAAATCGATGAAGACATCGTCTACGTTAGCCGGAACAAGGATATCTTGATAGATTCGGGAGTAATATCCCGCATCGGGTGAGAGGATGCCTGCGATTTGAGGGTCTTCGGAGACAATGTTTTCTTGTGGCGCTGAAACGGCGACAGGAGGCGGGTTGGTCCCCAAATACATGGCCTGATCGCCTGAAACGGCCTCCATCGTGGTGTAGACAGGCAGGGGCGCAGTGGTCCCTCCGTTGTCAAATAGCCAGCTTGTGGTGTTTTCAAAATTGCCATTCAGCAAGATGTCATGACAGGCTGCACCCGATAGCTGGCAAAAGGCATCGTCGATCTGTAGCACGCCATAGCCAAATTCGGAGTCAAAGCCGCTGGGGCCGCGATCCATAGCGCTTGCTTCCAGGGCATCTCGGATATCATCGGCGCTGGCGGTGGGGAAGGCTGAGCGCAGCATGGCGGCCGCTGCCGAGACATGGGGGGCGGCCATTGATGTGCCTTCAAAGAAGTAAGAGCTCCAGTCGTTGTATCCGTCCCCGGGGATGTAGGTTTCCTGCTCGATGCCGTCGGGTAGACCATCGTTGTTCAAGTCTTCAGCGAGGTTGCCGCCAGGCGCCACCAGGCTTAACGCGGTTCCATAATTCGTGTAGGGCGCTGGGTCCAACATGATGTCGACCGCGCCAACACCCATGACTTGCGGATGATTTGCAGGATAGCTGAGATGGTTGTTGCTCGTGTTGCCAGCAGCAGCCACAATCAGTACATCTGCGGCGACGGCTACGTCGATGGCGTCATCCATGATGGAAATTGAACACGCTGGATAGTCATTGGTCCCGCATTCGGAGCCCAGAGAGAGATTGATGACATCAGCGCCCTGGACGGTGGCGCTAATAATGCCAGCTGCAATATCCGACCATTCCCCTTCGCCAATGCTGTTTAGGGCTTTGATCGGCATGATTTTGCTCTGGAATGCAATACCGGCGTCTCGGATGCCGTTGTTGGTGCATTGGGCGATGGTGCCGATGACATGGGTGCCATGCCCATTGTCGTCCAATGCGCTGCCGGTGGTGACGGTGCCGCTGATGATCGTGACCGGATTGACAAATGTACGGCAGGCCAAGTCTGGGCCTGGATTGACGCCGGTATCGATGACAGCCACCGTGGTGCTAATGCCCGTCCATCCTCGCTTCCAGGCTTCAGGAGCTAGCACATCATAAAAATTCCACTGTGAAGGGAAGTATGGGTCATTGGGTTCATATCCCCAGGCATAGGAGCCAATCCGGTTGGGGCTGGCCTGTCTGGGTTCAGGAATGGCTTTCACTACGTAATCTAATTCGACTTTCTCGATATCGGGTGATGCGCCCAAACGGTACAATGCCTGCCAGGGGGTTTCTCCAGGCAGAACTGGTGCACGATACCATCGCCCAAAAATAGGTGTCATGCCTTCCCAAGGTACGACGCCATCCACCAAACGCACCAGCACATGGTCCGCCGTGTGAGGGATTTCAGGATTCACCGCATTACCGAACTTCGCCGTTGGATCGACAGGGGGCTCTCCAGGAGCTGCCTTCACCTGCAAACCAATACCAATCAGCAATACTACTAGAATTGGCACCACCCAAAGGGCGCGTCGCAATCGAGGGAAAAGTGTCATTTTTACCTCCTAAGAGCATTGCTGTGGGAAGCCGCTTGAAATGCCCAACTCGACATCCATCAGAGCTTCGCACACCCAAAATAAGAGAAAGTCTTTGTTCAGAATATTAGACGCAAAAAGAGAGAAATAGTTACGGCCAACTACAGTATAAGGCACAATGAAAAAAGATGCAAGTGAATTTTAGGGGAAATTCCCATTTCTTGGTCGAAATTTTGAAAATTTTGGGTGATTGCTGGGGGCATCGTGCGGATGATCTGAGGCGTGCAGTTATTTGGCGTCGCGAAAAAGCCGACGGCGCTCCGTCGGCTTTCGAAATTGAGAGATGGGGGACTGGATTAGCTGAAGAAGGTCATCAATCGACTGGCAAGCATGATGTCGCCCTCGACTTTGATTTTGCCGGTCATAAATGCCTGCATGCCGTCGAGACGGCCCGCCATCATGTCGAGGTAGTCTTTGGCGTCCATGGTAATTTTTAGGGTGGGTGCGTCGTCGGCTTGACCTTCTTCGACTGTGCATTGGCCATCCGCGATGCGGGACGTCCAAACGCTTCCCCCTTCGCCTGTCAGGTTGTATACGATGACGGCATTGACGCCTGCTGCTTTTTCAGGTTTGAAGGCGTTGGGCATTTCTGCCATGAGTTTGCGGATCTTGGCGTCGATGTCAGACATGGATAGAGACTCCTTTTTGGGTGAAGTAGGTGTTAATAGATGATGATATGCTGTGGTTCTTGAATTGGACATCATGCGTCAAACGCCTTGAGTGAAGATCGGGCGTTTTCCGGTGACATGACGTTTGACCTCTGACTACAACCAATGGCGTTGCAAAACGACGGCAAGCGCTATTTCAGTTCGCGCCGGGTATAGCCGAGGATTCGGCGGGCGACAATGAGGGTGTTGATTTGGCCCGTGCCTTCGAAAATATCATTGATCTTGGCGTCGCGCATCCATTTCTCCACCAGAAATTCCCGGCTATATCCAAGGGGGCCGAGTAGCTCCACGCACTTCTGGGTGATGGTGGTGACAACCTTACCCGCTTTCACTTTCGCCATAGAGGCTTCCAGACTGTTGGATTCACCTGCATCCATCAGGGCCGCTGCGCGAATGGTTAGCAACCACGCAGCCTTTAGATCGGCTTCCATCTGCAAAAGGTCCTGTTGGATGGCGCTAAGCTGGTGATAGGGCGCGGCTTCGGGAATCGTGATGCCTTCTTCTGCCAGGGTGTCGCGAGTAAATTCCAATGCGGCGCGGGCGATGCCCAACGCACTGGCCGCGACCCAGGGGCGGCTGGCGTCAAAGGTCTTCATGGCTCCCTTGAAGCCTTTCTCCGTCTTGGTTTCCGCTTTTTTTAGCTCTGGGTCCCCTAAGATGTTATCGTAGGGGATGCGTGCATCTTCGAAAACGATGGAGACGGTGTCGCTGGCCCGGATACCCAACTTATGCTCCTGTTTGGTGATGGTGACGCCGGGTGTGCCAGCTTCCACGACAAAGGGGCGCATACCTGCGCGGCCAAGCTCGGGGTCCAACGTGGCCCACACCACCAGGATGCCGTCGCTTTCCTCCAGGGCTAGTTTGCCGTTGGTGACGAAGATCTTCTCGCCGTTGAGCACCCATTCGTTAGTCTCTGGGTCCAGCCGGGCGCGAGTACGGATGGCGCTGGTGTCAGAACCCGCGTGCGGTTCGGTCATGGCCATGGCGCCCCATTTGGGATCCCCCTGGGTGAAGCGGTCGAGGAAACGTTCCTTCTGATCGGGCGTGCCCACTGCCTGGATGGCTGCTCCGGCTAAGGCGCTACTGGGTGTGCACAGGTAGATACCAGCGTCGCCCCACGAAAGGGTTTCGATAAAGTGAATCATGCTGACCTGAAAGGATCCAACTTTTTTCTTGCCATTTCCATGAGTGGATGAGGGGCCGCCATGCCCATTGGATTGCGACTGGCGCAGGGAGCGCTTAAGGCTGGCCGCTTCCATGGATTTCATGAAGGGCCAGATGAAGTTGATGTATTCCCAGGGGCGCTCATGCTCGTGCTCATCATAATAGCGCGAGTACTTGCGCATGACCTGTTCCGCAACCATTTGCGTGAGGTTGCTCTGGTTTTTGATTTCTTCGGGAACTTCAAAGTCAATAGGCATTCGATTTCCTCCTTTGACAGAAGGTGGTAGGAGGCGATGGAGGTTCGATAGAGATTCAGTGGAGATTCGATAGAGATTCGATAGAGATACGGTGGAGATTCTGAATCTCAATGGAATCTCGATGGAATCGTAATTACTAAGATATCCTGTCAAGAGATCGCAAAAACCACGAAGCCACGTAGGCACAAAGGCGCGAAGAAAAGAAAAAGTTTTGAAGTTCTTGGTGTTCTTAGTGCCTTTGTGGTGATGAAGTTGGGTACGTTCGTAGTTACATGGAATCTCAATGAATCTCTATATCGTTACTGCTCCCAGCAGGGTGCTGAGGCTCCGGGCATTGCGCAGCCAAAGCTCAACGGGATGCTCGCGGATGTAGCCGTGCCCGCCCAGGATCTGCACCGCGCCGTCGGTGACTTTGAGGGCCACGTCCGCGGCGTAGCGGGCAGCCAGGTAGGCGTCGTGGGTGGCGTTCTGGCCCTTGTCCAGCTTCCAGGCCGCTTCCCACACCATCAGTCGGGTGGCGTCGATGTCGATGGCCATCTCGGCCAGCATGAAGGCGATGGCCTGGCGATGGGCGATGGGTTCGCCGAAGGCCTCTCGTTCTTTGGCGTATTCGCGAGCGTATTCGTATGCCGCCTTGGCCAGCCCCACGCCCAGGGCGCTGAGCGCGATGCGGCTGCTGTTGAGGATGCGTTGGATGTCGATGCCCGCGTCGCCGCCCAGGCGGTTTGCCGCGGGAACCCGGACATCCTCCAGACGCAGGCGGTAGGTCTTGAGCGCATTGAAGCCCATCCACTTCTCCCGATCGCCCACATGCAACCCTGTTGTAGGCCCTTGCACCAGAAAGGCTTGCGTGCTGTCGGTCTCCTCATCATGCGCGTAGATGAGGAAGAGCTCGGCTTCGGGCGCGTTGATGACCATGGCCTTCTCGCCATTGAGGATGTAGACATCGCCCTCGCGGCGGGCCGTGGCCCGCAGATGATAGGGATCGAAGAGAACCACGGGCTCTAGCAACGCGGACGCGACTTTGGGATAAACGACATCGGTGAAGAGCGGTAGGAAGGTTTGTTTTTGCGCCTCCGTGCCGCAGAGGTAGATGGGCGAGGCCACCAGGTTGGGGGCCAGCAGCTCCATGCTCGCGGCCATGTCGCCATAACCTAACTCCTCCGCAATGAGCGCGCCGTTGAGCACAGAATACTCGCCGAAGCCGCCGTAGTCTTCGGGCAGGGACGCGGGCAGCAGGCCCAATTCCCAACCCTGTTCGATAACCTCGCGCGGTATCTCGCGAGCCTCCTCCGCTTCGCGATACACCTGCCGCAAGATGCGATCGGAATATCGCCGCACCATGTCGGTGAGCATGCGTTGTTCGTCGGTGAGGTCGAATGTATACATGGAAACCCTCCGGGTGAATTGCCAATGGTTAATGGCCAATTGCCAATGGCCAAGTATTAGTGGCGATGGCGTTTGTTGTGTTTGGCGGTTTTGATGCTGGCGTTGATAATGCGACTGAGCTCGATGTTCTCATTGAGGAGGGGATCGAGCTCAGAAGCTGGGAGCATCTTGCTCTGTTTGACGATCCGCAACCATATTTGAGATTCGTTTAATTCCTTGTGGCAGATGCCCAGCTTGTGAATGAAATCTCGTCTGCTCTCAGCGCCGCGGGCTTCGGCGTAATTGGGAGCTGGCGATGTGCCGCTGCGGAGTAATTGGCCTGCAACATGCCTTCCCGCCAGCGTATTGGGCAATTTATCGCAGAGAAGAATGATCGCGACTGCAAAGTCGATCAAACGTTGCTCCAATTCATCGCCTTTCGCCATGACAAGGCTCCATCATTGACAATTGGCTATTGACAATTGGCTATTGATAATTCTCGAAGACGCCCGCTGCGCCCATGCCGCCGCCGATGCACATGGTAACCATGCCATAGCGCCCGCCGCGGCGGCCCATCTCGTAGAGGAGTTGGGTAGTGAGCTTCGCACCCGTCGCGCCCAGGGGATGGCCCAGGGCGATGGCGCCGCCGTTGACATTGACGATCTCCTCGTTCAGGCCCAGGGTGCGGATGACGGCCAGGCTTTGGGAGGCGAAGGCTTCGTTGAGCTCGATGAGGTCGATGTCGTTCAGGCTCAGGCCTGTCAACTCCAGCACCTTGGGAATGGCGACGATGGGGCCGATGCCCATGACCTCGGGATCCACACCGCCTACCGCGAAGCCCACGAATCGGGCCAGAGGTTTCAGACCCAACGCCTCGGCCCGCTTGCGCGACATGACCAACACCGCGGCTGCGCCATCGCTGGTCTGGCTGCTGTTGCCTGCGGTGACCGTGCCGTTGACCTTGAACACCGGCTTGAGTCGGCCCAGGGCTTTCATGCTTGTATCAAAGCGCACACCCTCATCCACAGTGAAGAGCTTCTCCTTCTCATGCACTTCACCATATTCATCCACCCATTTTCCCTTGACGGGCACGGGGACGGTCTCTGCCTCGAATTTGCCCTCCTTGATCGCGGCCGCGGCCCGCTGGTGCGACCGCAGTGCAAACGCGTCCTGGTCTTCGCGGCTGATGTGGTATTGTTCGGCCACATTCTCCGCGGTCAGGCCCATGCCCATGTAGACGCCGGGATGGTTGGCGGCCAGCTCGGGATAGGCTTCGAACACGAGGCCGCCCATGGGCACGGAGCTCATGCTCTCGATGCCCCCGGCCACGATGATCTCATCGTATCCGGCCTGGATGCGCTGCGCGGCCAGGGCGATGGTTTGCAGGCCCGAGGAGCAGAAGCGGTTGACGGTCATGCCGGTGACGGTATTGGGCCAGCCCGCGGCGTGGACCACGATGCGGGCCAGATTCATGCCCTGCTTGCCCTCGGGGAAAGCGCAGCCGATGATCACGTCGCTGATCATCTCGGGCGTAACGCCGGGCGTGCGGTTGATGAGTTCTTGCAGGACGACTTTGCCCAGGGTGACGGGATGGGTGTTGCGCAGCGTGCCGCGCGGGGCCTTGCCCACGGGCGTGCGCACGGCGGAGACAATTAC
>WFTO01000373.1 GCA_015485435.1 Anaerolineae bacterium
GGAAAGAGATCAGCATATTGCAACGAGGTGTCAGCAGATCCGGTGAGAGGCCGGAGCCGACGGTATAGTCCGGATGGGAGAAGATCGTATGTTTAGGCGCCAAGTCAACGCGCGTGTTGTTGTGCCGTTGTCTGGCGTCAAATGTATACGCGCATCCTCTGCAGGAGGCGCGCATGTCCCTATGCTCCGAAGCGTCATCAGCTCAGGAGCATTTTTTATGGACGCAAAACATCATGTTTTCATGCAAAGAGCGCTGGCGCTGGCCAAACAAGCGGAAGGCCAAACCAGTCCCAATCCCCCGGTGGGAGCGGTCGTCGTTAAGGATGGCCGTATTGTGGGTGAGGGGTATCATCGTCGGGCTGGCGCGCCCCATGCAGAAGTGGAGGCGCTCCGGGATGCGGGGGAACAGGCCCGAGGGGCCACACTGTATGTGACGTTGGAGCCCTGCAATCACCATGGTCGCACGCCTCCCTGCACCCAGGCGATTATCGGCGCTGGAATCAGTGAGGTTTTCTACGCCATCGAGGATCCTAATCCCCATGTCAACGGACAAGGAGGCCAACGTCTGAAAGAAGCGGGTATTCAGGTGCATTCAGGCTTGTTTTCAGCAGAGGCCCAGAAGCTCATTCGCTTTTTCTCTCATTTCGTACGAACCGGATTGCCTTATGTGGTGGTCGCATTCCCCGCACTGTGGCAAGCATCGGCAGGGATGCCCGTGGCCCAGGTTCAACGGATGTTTGGACATGAGACCCATCAGCGTCGACAATGGTTATGGGAGGTTGTGGATGCGGTTTTTGTCGGCGCCGAACATGCCTTTTTGGGTAGTGACCCCTTACCTCTGGCTAAAGAATGGACGAAAATGCAGCCTAGGGCGTTGCTCAGTGAGTTGGCCCAACGTCAGCTCACCAGCGTCCTGCTCGAAGGCGATCTTGAGTTTATTGACGCTTTTTTGGCTGCTGGATTGGTGAACGAAGTCTGGGCATTTCTTCCTCAGCCCCCATCCTCTTCACATTGGGCGGCATGGTTATCGGCGGGCGCGAAGATCGCCGTGTTATCTGCAACAAGTGCACTGAACGAGGTGACGTTTGAGCGTTTAGGCTCCATGTTTCTTATGCGCGGACTCATCAACTAGATTTGAAAAAGGAGATGAATATGTTTACTGGCATCATTGAGGAGATAGGCACCCTTGTTCGTTTATGGCAAAACGATCGAGGTTTTCTGATGCAGATCCAGGCAGAAACCGTCTTGGAAGATACCAAGATTGGCGATAGCATTGCAGTTCAGGGCGTTTGTCTGACGGTGACCCATTTGGATTCGCATACTTTCACTGTGGGGCTTGCTCCAGAGACCCGACAACGGACCAATTTGATGAATTTGCGGCTTGGTCATCGGGTCAATCTTGAGCGGGCGCTCACACCCACCTCTCGCATGGGTGGGCACTTCGTGCAGGGGCATGTAGATGGCGTAGGAACCTTACGCTCGCTCAGACCCGAGGGTGACTCGCTTTGGGTAGATATTCAGGCGCCACCAAATCTGATGCGTTTGATTGTCCCTAAGGGGTTTGTGGCGTTGGATGGAGTCAGCCTGACGGTGGTGGATGTGGATGCATCTAGCTTTCGGGTGATGCTTGTGGATTACACCCAGTCACACATCACGCTATCCCATCAACGTCCTGGATATCAGGTGAATATTGAGTTGGATGTGTTGGGTAAGTATGTAGAAAAGTTCTTGCAGGGCACTTTCAAACAATCACCATCCATCGATCGTGCGTTTTTGGCACGTTTCGGTTTCACAGCATAAAGGAGTCACTGATGAGTGCGATCTCTTTTCACACGATAGAAGAAGCGCTGAGAGCGTTGCGGTCGGGACGACCTATCATTGTGGTCGATGATGAAGACCGTGAAAATGAAGGCGATTTGATAATTGCAGCAGAATTCGCCACCCCTGAAGCCATCAACTTTATGGCTCGCGAAGCTCGAGGGTTGATTTGCATCGCGATGACTGGTGAGACGTTGGACAGGTTGGGGATTCCCATGATGGTCCCCGCAGGGGAAAACAGTTCAGCCTTTGGAAGTCCCTTTACGGTGTCTGTTGAAGCCAGAGAGGGGGTGACCACGGGCATTTCTGTGTACGATCGCGCAAAAACCATCCAGACGTTGATTGACCCAGCCAGCACTTCTGCAGACATTGCTATGCCCGGGCATGTGTTCCCGTTGCGCGCGCATGAGGATGGCGTGCTGGGCCGAAGAGGGCACACCGAGGCAGGCGTGGATCTGGCAAGATTGGCGGGATTGTTTCCGGCTGCAGTGTTGTGCGAGATCATGACGCCAGATGGCGCCATGGCCCGTCTTCCCTATCTCTATCGTTTTGCACAAAAGCATGACTTCAAGCTAATCCATATTGATTCGTTGGTTGATTATCGGCGAACCATGGAGTTGTCAACTTTTGCCATTCAATACCACGTAAATCCCTGACATAATGACAAACCCTACAAATCAAAATGAACACGGAGAATTCAACCATGAACCGAACGATTGAAGGTCAACTGATCGGCACAGAGCTGAGAATCGGGATCGTTGCCTCGCGATGGAACGATTTCATTGGCGCTAAATTGTTGGATGGCGCCCAGGATACATTGTTTCGCCACGGCGTCGACCCCGCCAACGTAGATGTGGTGATGGTGCCCGGCAGCTTTGAGTTGCCACTGGCAGCCCAAAAGATGGCGAAAAGTGGGCGATATGATGCCATCATTTGCTTGGGGGTGATTATTCGCGGGGCTACGCCCCATTTTGAGTATATAGCAAACGAGACGGCGAAAGGCGTGGCGCAAGTGGGCATGCAAACTGGCGTGCCGGTCGCTTTTGGCGTGATAACTAGTGACACCATCGAACAGGCGATTGAACGCGCAGGAAGCAAGGCGGGTAATAAGGGGGCCGAGGCGGCATTGGCAGCGATTGAAATGGCTAATGTGCTCCGTCAATTGGACGCGTTAGCTGCCACCAGTGGCCAGGCTTGAATGCACGCGCTTGCTCTCACCGAAGCGGCAACCATCCCAAAATGATTGGATGAATTCGAAAACCGCGATCTCCAAGATACATCCATCATTCCTCCAAAATTTCTCCAGCTTTCCTCGGTATACTCAAGTCAAGTTGAAGGATGATTTGATTTCCTTCCCCGACAACAACGACAATCACGATGTCTTACCCCAATTTGGAGGATATGAACCATGAAACGCAATAAGACGCTTATATACGGAATCGTTGCAGGAGCTTTGGCCCTGGTGTTGATGCTTGGCGGCGCTTACGCCGTGCAAGCAGCCTCAGAAACTCCCATTGCCAGCACCATGCAGCAACCAGGTCCAGGAGCCCCCGGAGCGCCGGGCGCTGAAATGGACTTGCCGCCAGCGGGCGAGATCGACGAACAGGAGATTACAGACCTGCTATGGATGCGAGAGGAAGAAAAATTAGCTCGTGACGTGTATTTGACGCTGGCAGAACAATGGGACGTGGCTGTCTTCACCAACATCAGCCAGTCGGAGCAGCAACACATGGATGCCGTCGCCGTGTTACTGGAACGCTACGGACTCGAAGACCCGGTCGGTGAGAATGGCATTGGCGAATTCACCAATCCTGAACTGCAGGCGCTCTACGATGAACTCGTGGCCCAGGGAAGCCAATCCCTTGCCGACGCCTTGACAGTCGGCGCCACCATCGAAGATGTGGACATCCTTGACCTGGAAGAGGCCATGGCCCGCACCGATAATGCCGATATTCAGCAAGTGTACAGCAGCTTGGAATGCGGCTCCGAAAATCATCTCCGGGCATTCGTTAGCACGCTGGAGCAGATGACGGGCGAGAGCTATGCTCCCCAATTCATTGACAAGGCCACATATGATGCCATCCTCGCAGGCAATACAGATTGCGCACAACAAGGACAACAAGGAGGCCATGGCAATCAAGGTGGTCAGGGAAACGCCCCTCGTGGCCCTCGCCATTAATCTGAATTCCGATTCACCCCTTTCGATAACCCCAACATCCCCGTTCAGCTCTCTGGACGGGGATGCTTTTTTGAGAGCCATGATCGTCCGTCGTTTTGCAATGCCAGTGAAGGCGCTAGTCAAGAGGACAGAGGCATGGCTAGCGCCTCGTGAACGCCCTTTTTGCCTGCTCGCCAAATGTTAAACGGGTACGCCGCGATAAGCCCGGATATTATCGAACAGAAAAACCCCTACCGCCGTCCAGATAATGATGAATCCTATCAATCGTCCCGTTGTAAAGGGTTCATGATAAAGAAACACGCCAATGAGAAACTGCAGTAAAGGAGCAATGTATTGCAATACACCAATAGCAGAGAGAGGGATCCTGCGAGTGGCGGCGCCAAAAAAGATCAGCGGGATAGCGGTGACCGCACCGCCTCCGATCAATAACCCCATGGTGGCGGCGCTATCCGCGAAGTGCACCTCACCCCTTTTTGCAAGCAACACAAAGAGAAACAATGCCGGCAAAAACAGCGCGGACATTTCAGCTGTCAGGCCCTCAATCGCCTCTAAATGCATTTTCTTCTTCGAAAAACCATACATTCCGAAGCTGGCGGCCAGAGCCAATGCAACCCAAGGGATTTCGCCAACGCCTAACATCAAATACAACACGCCTGCCGTGGCCAAACCGACCGCTATCCATTGAAGCCGTCGCAGGCGTTCACCCAACAACACCACCCCTAGCAGCACGCTGATTAGAGGAGTGATGAAATAACCCAGACTGGCCTGCACCACAAACCCATGGTTCACGCCCCAAACATAGACAAGCCAGTTGAGCGCGAGCAACACCGCAGCCACGGCCAGAGTGAGAGTGCGTTTGGGAAAGAGATACAGCTGTCGGATCCACGCCCATCGTCTGCGAAGCAATTCGATCAGCAGCAAAAATCCCAGCGACCAGAGAATGCGATGGAGGATAATCTCACCCGAGGGCACATTTGACAATTGCTTCCAATAGACAGGGAATAAGCCCCAGAGTGCGTAAGCAATGATGGCATAAAAATAACCGCGATCCATGACCACCATTGTGCCATAACTGAGGGCAACTTACCTACTTTTTTGTAACTGCTAGGCCCGCACTGCATTTCGCTATGTTATGCTGGCCCGAAGGCGTGAAGACGTCCCTTTGTTTTCTCCTCCGTGCGGTTACAATGGCGAATCTTCGCCTCGTCCACCCCTTGGCAAAATTTAGAACATCTTCGCGGCTCCAAATCAGATGCGTTGGTCGTTACCTTTTTTCACCCCTTGCCTTGGCATGCTGTTGGATATACTCCCACCGCAGCGATTCCAACTGATCCCATACAGACGACGGCACAACAGTGCGAATTGCGGCCAAGATGGTTTGAAAATGGATGGCTTTTTCAGAAGGAAGTCGATTTGAGTGGATCGCGTACGTGTTCTGATCGGCAGTCAGATGCACCCAAAAGCTGGCGCCGCCGATAGGGCCATCTTCCTGGATGTTTTGGCTGTTGAGGAGTGGACTTTCTCGTATTTGTTGATAAATCCGCATCCGATCTGTGAATGGCACGAAGAAGTTCTTTTGCCAACCAGGCACGTGTTGGGCGGGATAATCGGGCCAAAAGGTAATCGTGCCCTCTCCTGCGTGGTTGAACTCAATGTGAAATTCGTAATGGTCAGGTGGTGGGACGGCGCCTTCGGCCCAATACAGGCTTACATAAAAATCTTTTGGTAGAAGAGCATAATAAAGTTGTTGATAGTCACACGCCTCAGGAGATGCGGGATGGGAAAGCCATTGTTGTAGTTCGGAGGTGGCCAAATAAACAACCCCATCTGGCCCAACCACGCGACAATCCTCGCCATATTGTTTCCAAAGGGCGAGCAAAGCTTCCTCTGTCTGGCCTTCCTGACGCAATGCCTCCAGCGCGCTTCGCGTCCGTCGGCGAGCATATTCGATAGCCAGCATCTTGCTCGGAAAGCCTGGCACTTCGCATTCGTGGTCGGGCTCCATGCGATGATATAGATCGCAGACAATCACCGAGTAGCTCATCTTCGTTGTTAAAAACGCGTTTTGTGTTCAAAATCAGGCCCCATATCCGCGGATGAGCGCATTTTATGAGGCCTGATTGTTCTTATTGGCGTATGATCGGCATGAAGATTTGAAACCGGAATTCTGAGGATTGCGCGTTGGGTGTGGGCGCAGGAGTCGGCGTAGGGTCATCTACCGAGGTTTCGATGATCACGGTGCCACAGGTGGACTCAATAAACAATCGGAAGTCCGCCCCCGATTGCCCTCCGGGATAAATGAATTCATAACCTCCTTCCTGTTTATGATAGTCCGGTTTGTATTGGGTCCATGTCACCGGGCCCTGATAGCCTAAAATGATGAACAGAGTCTCGCGCTGCCAGGGCAAGGGCGGCACGAATTTGATGTTGCCATCTGACTTCAGCGGGAAGGTATACAGCTGGCCCCAAACCTCGGTTTGCACCCGTGCGACATCGCACATGGGCGGCGAAGGCAAAATCAACGGGAGCCAAATGGGTTGCGGGGAAGGCGTAGGCGTGGGAATGGGGGTGGCTGTAATGCTCAAGATGAATCCTGTCGGATCATCGACCGCGGAGGTTGTGGGATCATCCGTAGGGATGTCGCCGGGGAGATTGTAGCTATTGACCATGCCCTGGTTAAGCAATGTCACTGGTGGCGGGCCGGTGACGAGTCCGATGATCACATCATAGGTGATGGTCACCATCCCACCCGGAGGGATATCGCCTATGAGCACGCGCACGGCGGAGTCGCTCCAATGATTGCCAACGGTCACCGTGCCCTGGCTGGTGGTGACGGATCCGACGACTAGGTTGGTGAGCGCGTCTGGCGTATCGTTGAAGATAACGTTCCGGGCGGCGCCGTCCCCCGTGTTCGTCATTACAATGGTGTATCGCAACGTGTCTCCGGGAGAGCCCTGGCCGTTGTAGTCGGCGTCTAGCCACAATTGCACCCCTTTAAATGCTTCAATGGCTGGACGTAGAACGGTTACGGATGCTATGGCGACATTATTCGCGGGCGTGGGGTCAGGTTCGCCTTGCGCCGTCACGGTGGCCCGGTTGAGGAAGGGATTGATGGCATCGAGATCGACTTTGACGATGACATCAAAGGTTCTGCTTTGCCCTACGCCCAGGGACCCCAAATTGCATTGCAGTTGGGCGGCATTCACCAACAGGCATCCTCCTGTGTTGCTGACATAGGTGCTGTTGGCAGGCAAATAATCTGTGACAAGCACCCCTTGGGCAGGCGAAGGCCCAATGTTCGTGACGTTGATAGAATACATGATCCGGTCGCCCACAACGACTTGTGAGGCTGAAGGTTGTTTGTGAATGATGAGATCGGAGAGCCGTTGCGCCGTGACGCAAACTTGATCTTGGTTGTTGCTGCTTTCTGGATCGGAGGTATCGAGGAAAGCGTAAGCGCGGTTGCATAACACGGCGCCTTCGGGAAGATTGTTGTCAATGGCTACGGTCACTGTGATCAGCGCGGTCTCTCCAACGGGGATATCGCCCAACTGACAGATCGCACCGGCGCATGCCCCTTGCGTGCTTTTAAGTTGAGTGATGGTCATACCGAATGGCGTCAGGTCTTTCACATCCACATCCAGGGCTTCGGAGGGACCGTTGTTGTGAACAGCAATCGTAAAGACCGTGCTGCTACCCAAATAAGCGACATTGCTGCTGGCATGCTTGCTCAGTGAGATGTCAGCTTGGGCAAAGGCCTGAACCGTGGCTACGTCCTGGTTGTTCGCCGGATCGGGATCCTCCGCCGACGTGGCGACTTCAGCTTGGTTGATCAGCAGTGCGCTTGGCGTAATCGTTTCGTTAGCGTCCACCACGACTGAGATCTGATGAACGCCTCCAACTGGCAAGTCTGGTAGATGCCAAATCAGGGGATTTGGGCCGGCGTCGGGGGCGGGGCTGGCGTGCATATAGGTGACGCCAGCGGGCAGCGTATCAGTCAGGACGATATCGCGGGCATCGGCGGGACCGGCGTTATGCACGGTGAGAGTATAGGTGATGGTTTGTCCGGCAATTACGGTGTTGCGACTGGCTGATTTTGTGATGCTCAAATCCGCAACTTGACGGAGGGCTGTGATCTCGATGTCGGTATTGTTATCGAGATTGGGATCGGGCGTATCGCTGGAGACATGCACGACATTTGTGATCGCGCCTGTCATGGCTGCATTGAGTCGAAGGGTGAGGAAGAATGTGGCGCTGGCGCCAGCATCTAGATCGCCGACGAGACAGGTGACCGCGCCGCCAGATTCGGTGCATCCTGTACCGCTCACGAATGTGGTGTTGAGTGGCAAGATGTCTGTAATGACTACATTGGTTGCTCTGGATGGACCGGTGTTGGTAACGGAGATGGTATAGGCCACGATGCTGCCAGCTTCTGCAGGGTCTTGTTGGTCTGTTTTATTCACCATCAGGTCGGCCTGACTGGTGAGTGTGATGGCGGCGGTTGCCACATTATTGTTGGGTATGGGGTCTGGTTGGCTGCTCTGAACGAAAGCGCTATTCAGGCGCGTGGTGCCACTGATGATAGCTGCGTCGGTTAGCGCAACCACTTCGATGGTAGCCGTGGATGGTACGCCATCGAAAGGCATGAAACCAAGATTGCATACGCCGTCGCTGCAAAGTCCCTGGCTGGAATGGATGCGTACGGGGGTGAGTCCTGATGGTAATGGGTCCACCACCTGGACGTTCAGTGCGGCGCCAGGCCCAGCATTGGTGATAATCATGGTGTAGGTCACCAGCGTGCCTGCGATGACACTACTGGGCTCAGAGGTTTTGTTGATCTGAAGATCGGCAGGGACGCCAAGTGCTTGTTGTATAAGCGTCGTTTCCGTTACGCTCAGGGTGCTATTCGTAATGGGCGTCGTTGTAGTGACAAAGGCCCGATTGGTTAACGTGGTGCCGCTAATCACCGTTGTGTCAACGAGCGTCGTCACCAGGAAGTCTTTGGTAGCGCCTGCCGGCACCGTGCCCAGGGGACAGGTCAGTTCATTGGGGGAGGTTTCCACACAAGCGCTGGTGCTGGCCTGATAGGTTAATGCGGCTGGCAAAGTGTCTGTTACAACAACATTGACCGCATCTCCTGGGCCTGTATTGGTAAGTGAAAGATGATAGATGAGGATGTCGCCCGGCGAAACCGGGTCCACCATATCTTTTTTCGACAGAATCAACCGGGCCAGCGCCTGCACTTCGTTGCTAACCATGTCATAGTTAGGATACACGCCTGGGTCTGGGGTGTTGCTGGTCACGATGATGGCATTGGTGATAATGGAGCCATCCGCAGTGCTGGAATTCACTCTAACCCGGACCGTCATCGTCACACGTTCGCCGGCGGCGATATCTCCGGGGAAGCAGATGGCGCCGGCACATGGGCCCTGCGAGCTGACGGCGTCGATGAGCGTCACCTGAGAGGGAAGGGAATCGGCAGCTTGAACGCCCCTGGCCATGGAGGGACCAAGATTGTCAATGATGATGGTGTAGGTGATGATGCCGCCTGCCGCTACCGGGTCGGCGATGGTGCGTTTATCCACGCGTAGTTCAGCGGACGCCAGAATGCTGGTGTCCGTATTAACGGTGTTGTTATCAGGAACGGGGTCGGTGGTGGCGGAGGTCAAAATGCCATTGAATTCCAGGCTGGCGCCTGGGGCCACAGCATCATCGATGTTCACCGTCATGGTGATAGGGATGCTCGCTCCATCGGCGATGGGATTCGCTGTGTGCAGAGTGATGGTCCCATCTCCATTGTCTGTAGCTGTCCAGCCTGTAGGTGGCGTCGAGCTGTGGAAGGTGGCGCCGGCGGGTAATGTGATGGTGACTGTGGCGTTACTGGCGACGGAAGGCCCGTTGTTGGTGATGGTGGTTGTAACGATCGCGGTCGTGCCGGCATAAGTGGTGGGGGTGCTGGTCAAATCAAGCGCCAGGTCCGCTTTGGGCGTCAGCTCGGTTGTAACGGTGACCGTATTGTTCTCGGAGACCGGGTCGGAGGCGGTGCTGGTGACTGTGGCGGTGTTCGTCAATGGGAACGTTGCATCGCTGCTGACAGAGCCGTAGAGCGTCATGGTGGCGTTGCCGCCAGCGGGGATGGTCCCTAAGATGCAGGGAAGGGCGCTGCAACTTCCCTGACTGCTTGTCGCGCTGTTCTGTATGAAGCTTGCGGGCAGGATGTCGCTAAGCTGGACATTCTGCGCATCGCTGGGCCCCTCATTGGCAACGATGATCTCATAGGTGAGCGATTCTCCTGGCACGGCGGGGCTGGGAATGGCCTGTTTGCTGATGCTCAAATCAGCGGAAGCCAAAATGGTGGTGTTGGCAGTGTCGCTGTTGTTTTCGGGGATGGGATCATTCGTGACGGCGAACACTTGGGCTGTGTTCGTAATCACGCCCGTAATGTCGCTGGCAATGGCCGCGGTGATCACGGCGGTGATGGTTTGATCCACATCCATATCACCAACCTGGCAGATGCCGCTGGCGCAGGCGCCCTGGCTGACGCTGCCACTCAAATCGGTGAGGCCAGGGGGCAAGATGTCTTTTACATCCACAGAACGGGCAATTGAGGGCCCCTGATTGGTCAGCACCAAGGTGCAGGTAAGCGTCTCTCCCGCTGTGGCTGTGGCCGGACAGCTCTTTGTCACACCAACATCCGCAAAAGCGTACACTTCGGTGTCGGTTTGGGCGGTATTGTCT
>WFTO01000374.1 GCA_015485435.1 Anaerolineae bacterium
GGCGATAGGGCGCTTCTTCCATAGGCGGGGTGAAGTCTGTGGTTTCGACTGATCGTTTCCGCGCCACGCCAACGCTCATTTCAGTCTCTTTTTCAGTGGGTATCTGGCTCAAAGGTGTTTTATCCATAGAATTTTGCATGGGGATTCTGATTAGGGTGCACAAGGCGCCTGTACTTTTACCATAACCCAGGCCTTTACGCCAACCCAACCATCACCACCTCATTTTTTGAAACGATCAGTCTTGAGCGAGAAGTCGGATGCCGCCGGAATGCCATGAAGGGGCTCTGCGAATTTCACCGCCCGCAAAATGGCTTCCGCCCACACCTGCGCAGCTGTCAACCCCACTGCGCCCACATCCGCCCCCTTTTCTCCCGCAGATAGCACAAAAACGACATCGCCATCAAAGGGATGATGGCTGGGGCGAATCACGCGTGCCAACCCATCATGGGCCATCATGGCCACGCGCTTCGCCTGAGCCTTGGTTAAGCGGGCATTGGTGGCAATGATGGCGAGGGTCGTGTGGCCGCGCTCGCCCCCCATCTCTCGAAACGTCGCCCCCATCACGCCCTGCAGCAGCATTTCCGAACTCAAAAAGCCATCCCCATCTGGATTGCGTGTGCCAGCAATCACATCGCCACCTCTGGGATCGACCACATCTCCCAGGGCGTTGACTGCCACAAGCGCTGCCACGATCACATCATCGCGAATTCGCTTGCTAAATGTACCAAGCCCGGCCTTCGTCGCCAACGCCGGTCCCAACGCCTTTCCCACGGTGGCGCCAGCGCCAACCCCAACATTTCCCTCCGTCACCGCGCCATCATGGGCGGATTCACACGCGGCAAAGCCAGCGTTGGCGTCAGGCCGCACATCCGCGCTGCCTATGGCGAGATCGAACAAAGAGGCGGCGGGCACAATGGGCACCCTGGCAACACCTGTATCGAAACCATAACCATGCGCCTCAAGCCAACGCATGACCCCATCCGCGGCCGCGAGTCCAAAAGCGCTTCCTCCCGACAAGAGCACGGCATGCACCTTCTGCACGGTGCACGTTGGATCCAACAAGTCGGTCTCGCGGGTCGCGGGCGCGCCTCCGCGCACATCCACACTCGCGACCGCACCTTGAGGGCACAACAGGACGGTGCAACCCGTGCCCGCGTCTTTATCCGTCCAATGCCCCACCAACAGACCTGGCACATCGGTTATGCTTTGATTCATGAGGATCACCTGTGCAGTTGCTATGTCTGTAAGTTGGAGAATGCCATCGGGCCCGGCGCCTCTTTGGCAAAGCCCTTGACACACATCATCAGGATTGTAACAGGCAACGCCGACGCGTGCAACCCCCTATTTTCCAGAAGATACCTGTCTCATGCATTCGTTTCCATTTATAAGCTTTTGTGAATTTTGCATATTCACCCTATTGCGATAAGATTATTAGGTCTCGCTCCTTATTTGGGAGTCTGCGGTGAAAAAACTCAAAAACCAACCTGTTTCCAAGCCGACAGCGATCGTCGGACTTGTTCGGTCCTGCCACAAATCGAGCTGCATTTCAAAGCGACGACACGTTGTTCATGCAACGGAATGTGTGAACAACCAAACAAAAAACAGAGAAGAACCCCTCTCGCCTCGCATCCTTTTTCTGTTCAGGGCATTGAATAAAGAAGCGGTCACTCCTCAGGCCGACGGCGGAAAAAGTCTGGTTGCTCTTACCCGTCTGTGAATAATCGAGGATGGACCTGGCTACCATACTCGTCTGCCTGTCCATTTTTCATCCACACTACCCACCAAAGGAGGAGTTCTATGTTACGAAACCGTCGAATCTGGTTGGCATTGTCGTTGCTGGTAGTCATTTTACTGCTGGCTGCGTGTGGAGGCGCGCAGGTTGAGAAAGTGGGCGAGCCCACGCAAGCTCCCACCGAAGCGCCCACCAAGGCCCCCGAGCCTACGAAAGCCCCGGCAGCCACCGAAGCGCCCGCCGAAGATCAAGGGCCAGCAAAAGCCCCCAGCGGCGAGCCGGTAAAGATTGGTGCGGTCATGCCTCTTAGCGCGCCCGGCTCCGTCACCGGCGGTAAGGCCATGCAGGCCGCCTTCGAGATCGCCGCCGAAGAGATCAACGCCGCTGGCGGCATTCTCGGTCGTCCCCTCGAACTCATCATGGAGGACACCGAAGGCCTGCCCGAACGCGGCGCCGCAGTCATGGAAAAACTCATCAGCCAGGACCAGGTCGTCGCGGTCGTCGGCGAATACCACAGCTCCGTCGGCCTCGCTGAGATGGAAGTCGCCCACGACAACCACATCCCCATTGTCTTCGCCGAAACCTGGAACGACAAGATCACCGCTTCTCGCTACCCCGAGGTCTTCCGCGTCGCACCCCTCTCCTCCGAGGTCGCTCAGCTCGACACCGACTTCATCGCCTCCCTCGGCGTGAAGAAGGTCGTCATCATGACCGAAAACACCGACTACGGCATCCCCGCCGCAGAAAAAACCACCGAGAAGCTCAAGGACCGCGGCATCGAGGCAGTCACCTTCTCCGCCGACCCCGGCACCCAGGACTTCTCCTCTATCATCGAGCGCATCAAAGGCGAAAGCCCCGAGCTGATCCTGGTGCTGCTCACGGGTGAGACCTCCTTCAACTTCGAGCAACAGGCTGCCGAAGCGGGCATCGGTCCGCAGGATGTGGCCATGATCTGCAACCAGGTGGCCGCAGATAGCGAATCCTTCTGGAAAAACGTCCCCGATGGCAACTTCTGCTTCTACCGCCAGGTAGGCCTCCCACCCGTCCTCTGGACCGACAAGACCAAAGCCTTCGCCGAAAAGTACACCGCCAAGACCGGCGAAGCCACACCGCCATCCTACGCCATGGAGGCCTACGATTCCCTCTGGGTCATGGTCACCGCCATCAACAACGCCGGCTCCACCGACCCCGACGCCATCATCGAAGCCCTGGAGAATATCTCCTACGAAGGTGCACTGGGCACCATCACCTTCCCTGTCAACTCCAAGAACCCACCTGAAAAAGCAGGCAAAGAGGATAAGTGGTGGCATCAGTTCCCCGACTTCGCGGCCGTCTTCATCCAGTATCAGCAAAAAGGCCAGATGTCCTCAGACGCCCCCGTCGTCTTCCCCGACAAGTTCAAGACCGCGGACCCCATCCTGCCCTGAGTGGGATAATCTCGAGGGGAGGGCCCAGGCGTCCTCCCCTCGGACAAGAGCAAAGAACCCTTTTTCTCTTCCAAGCATCCCGCACTGATGACGCCAAACGTCATTCGTCAAATAGACATATCTGATTCGTTTGACGATTGACGTCTGGTGCTGCAACGAGGTGTTATCCATGACACATCCATCGATCTTCTGGTACACCCTGTTATGGTTGATCTTGTGGGGCGCCATTGGCGCGTTAATCACGCCTCGGGTGTATGCCCGCAAAGATAAATTTACGCACCAAACCGCGTTACTGGGGTCGTTTATTGGCGCCGCCCTGGGTCCCATCGGACTCATTTTGCTTTGGATTTTCACGCCACAACTGACCGCCAAATGGCTTCTTGGTTCAGGATTGATTGCGCTTTTTTGGTTGGCTTTAGCCTTTGCCAAAGCGGCCCCTGAGAACCTGTGCGTCACCAGCGGCAGTTTTGTAGCCACTCAGATCGCGAACGGTCTGGTCATTGGCTCGATTTATGGGCTCATGGCATTGGGTCTGACATTGATATTCTCCATCCTGGGCATTGTCAGCTTTGCCCATGGGGAATTTTATATGTTAGGCGGCATGGTGACCTATTATTTCACGCAGGTATGGTTTCCGGATCTTTCTCCGTTGCTGGGCGTGGCTGCGGCCGCCCTTTTTACCTTCCTCCTTGGAGCCCTGTTTGAATTGCTTTTTTTGCGCCCGATGATTACCGGGCAGATTGAACGGCCAGGGGAATACGCCATTCTCGTCACCTTTGGGTTGGCGTTTTTCTTGCAATACACCACATTGAGTCTCGTGGGAGCAAGTCCCAAAAAAGTTCCGCGCTTTTTTGATTATCCCAAAATCACCGTTCCCTCTGGAACGGGCGAGATCATCAAAATCACGCCGGGGAATCTCACCTTTTTCGACACCATTTCTATCTCCTCTCCCCGATTTACTGCGCTCATCATTGCTTTGATTCTCCTCTTTGCACTGCTTTATTTCCTCTATAAAACATGGACCGGGAAGGCGCTACGCGCGGTCAGCCAGGATAGGCAGGCGGCTGCGGTGACGGGCATCAACCCCAAGCGCATGAACACGCTGGCATTCGCGCTGGGCGGCATGTTGGCTGGCATTTCGGGCGCCTCGTTGGTCCAGGTGTTTTCTTGGGTGCCCTGGGTGGGCATTCCCGCTTCCTCCCGTTCGTTTGTGATTATCGTTTTAGGAGGGATGGGTTCGCTGCCAGGAGCCTTTATTGGCGGCCTGATTTTAGGCGTTGTGGAGGCGCTGGGCGCGGGGTGTGTGCCCGATCCCCATCGTGCAGCGGCTTATCTCCCCGCGTATGGCATGATCATCCTGGTGTTGGTTCTGTTGTTGAAGCCCACTGGCCTGTTCGGGAGGGAGCTATGAGAAAGAACATACGCACCCTGAAGCTGCTGACCTGGATTTTAGGAACAGGTTTTCTAATCCTTTTGCCATTTTTGATCCCCACCCGCATGCATGTCGCGGTTATCGCACTATATTATGCCATTTTGGCGTCAAGCTGGGCGCTGTTGGCCGGATATGGCGGCCAGTTCTCTTTTGCGCATATGGCTTTTGCTGGGATCGGCGCTTACACTGCAGGTCTGATTGGCAAATTTATCCGCATCACCTCGGCGCCCACGGGCGCATGCACTGAGTTCAGTCTGGGGAATTGGTGGCTGGTCATTCAAGATACGGCCTCGCCGACTTGTCTGGAAAGCGCCAAGGCAACCATGCCCCTGGGCACCCTTATCATCAAATTGCCCCCCTGGCTGGATATCACTATGGGCATTTTGGTTGGGGGGCTGTTTGGGCTGCTGATTGGCGCTTTGGTGCTGCGCTTACGGCGCACCTATCTGGCGCTGTTCACCATCGCCTTTGCCGAAATTTTACGGACCGTCATCAACGCGGAGCGAGACGTCACCGGCGGCCCGGGCGGGCTCAAGGTAGCGCCCCTTTTTCCGAACGGCGCATCCATCGGAAATCACACCTTTTCTCCAGCTGACAAGTTGCCCTCCTACTTTGTCATGCTCGCGCTTTTCTTGCTGGTGATGGCCCTGATGTACTGGCTTGCGGGTTCCCGTTTCGGCTTGTTCATTCGATCTATCCGTGAGGATGAAGAGGCTGCGGCATCGTTAGGCGTGGATGTCGTGCGTTATAAAATTTTGCTTTTTACCGTGACCGCGATGATCGCCGCGGCCGCGGGTGGCGTCTACGCCCACTTTGTCAGGGTCATCGCCCCCAATATGATGGTCATCAAAGAAATGAGCATTGTCATTGCAATGGCTGTCATTGGCGGCATGGAGAGTTTGTTAGGCGCAGCGATTGGGGCCATCCTCATCGAATTTGCTTTGGAACAACTTCGCAGCAATATCACTGTCGGGCCATTCACCTTAAATATGGCGGATTGGCGATTGGTGGTTTTTGGAGGACTGCTGATGTTAACCCTGCGATTCTGGGGCAACGGGTTGATCTATCCGATCATCCAACGCATCACGCGCGGTGGCGTGGGTGAAGAAACCGTCGCCAAACGATTGCAACAACCTGCCGCCAACGATTCATCCTCCCTCCCAGACGCTGAGGGCCCAGAATCCGTGCCATAGCACCCAGAACACGCAACCAGACCATCGACGCATTCCGATACTGACGATCGGATTCAGAGGAGACTAAAGGATGATCAAACTGGATGTCAACAACGTTTCTAAAAACTTCGGCGGCCTCTTAGCGGTCAACCATGTGTCCTTTCAAGTTCGTGGCCCAGAGCTGATCGGCCTCATCGGGCCCAATGGCGCCGGCAAGACCACGTTAACCAACCTCCTCAGCGGCGCTCTGAAGCCTACCTCGGGCACCATTTACATGAATGACCAGCGCATCGATGTCTTACCGCCTTATAAAATCGCAGCCGTTGGGTTGGGACGAACCTTTCAGGTCACACGAGCGTTTCGACGCATGACCGTGTTGGAAAATTTGCTTGTCCCTGCCCTGGCCATGCATCCAGCTGCCCGGCAGGGACAGTTTGTCAAAAAGGCCAAAGAGGTTGCAGAATTCCTTACCATCGACCATTTGCTCAACGAATATGCCCGGGCCCTTTCGGGCGGCCAACAAAAGTTGCTCGAGCTGGGGCGACTACTCATGCTCGATCCCGACTTTATCATTCTCGACGAACCCTTCGCGGGCGTGCATCCCAAACTGATGGAGATCATCTACGATTACATCATTCAAACCAACAAAAACGGGAAAGCCTTCATCATCATCAGCCATGACATGGAAACCATCTTCACGCTCAGTCAACGGCTCCTGGTGATGGCCTTTGGCAAACTCATCGCCGATGGCCCGCCCGAAGAGGTTCGCAAAGATCCCGCGGTGATTGAGGCCTATCTTGGCAGCGATAGTGATAAGCCCTGGCAACCTGTACGGCGACAGGCTCAGCCAGCATGAGCTTTCCCATGCACCGCAACACTCCATTGACTGAAAACCGCGCCCCAGGGCGTCCATTGACCCCCACTTTCGACTGGAGAAGACCATGTCTGTAGACACGCTCTCCCCTGCGTCCGCGACGACACCGCAACGCGACGCCGAGATCATGCTCGATGTCCGAGACCTTTACGTAGGCTATTACAAGGACCTTAATATCCTTCAAGGCGTCAATCTGCAAGCCCGGCGATCCCAGATCACGACCATCCTGGGTGCAAATGGCGTGGGCAAATCCACCCTGCTGAAGGCAATCTATGGCTTTCTACGTCCCAATGGTGGAGACATTATATTTCAGGGACAAAGCATCATGGATGTGCCTACACACGAACGCATCGGATTGGGCATCGCCTACATTCCCCAGCAGCCTGGCATCTTTCGGTGGATGTCGGTGGAAGAAAACCTCGAGTTAGGCGCCTGGACTTTCCGCCATGATAAGAAACGCATCAAACGTAAGCTCGAGGAAAATTATGAACGCTTCCCCGCGCTGAAAGATCGACGTCATTCCAAGGCGGGCGAGCTCTCTGGAGGCATGCAGCGCATGGTGGAGATCGGCCGAACCTTAATGACCGACCCCAAACTTATTTTGGTGGACGAACCCACCGCGGGGTTGGCCAAACTGCTCTCGGAAATGGTGTATCAAATGTTGGTCGACCTGCGCGATCTCGATGGCCTGACCATCGTCCTGGTGGATCAAGAAATCCGCTACGCGCTGGCAGTTGCCGATTATGTGTATGTCCTGGAGCTGGGTAGAAATAAATTCCAGGGCGAAGTCAGCGAGTTCACTGATCTTGAAAAGGCCTTTTGGGTCGGCGGATAAAGCAAGGAGTAATTTCCATGTTGGGGCCATCTGTGAAAGGAACATGTTGCAGAGTGGACTCAGACCTTGCTTTGGTTGCAACCCAGATAAGCCTGGCATGAGACGGAAAAAGCAGGGCTTGTGCCTCCATGATGGAACGCACTTGTGATCGCAAGGATGCGTTTGATCATGGAGGCAAACTTCAATTTCCGTTATTTTTCATTGCATGCGCCAAGCCATCATCGCTTGGCAGGAGCATCTTTGGCGCCCCACCCACGCCGACTCAAAGTCAGTGGCTGAGAGCCTGTGGTCACTCGTCGGCCTGCACCGACGCTTATGAGCCCCCCTTCGAGGGGAGACATGCCGTTCCCCTTCGGAGATCGGGCTGCAGAACGCCCTCAGACCTGAATTCATTCAGTCTCCGGAAAATAGAACGACCGACGAAACTGTTACAGTGTCCGATCGCAACCACCTGTTGCATAAAGTGCAGGAGTATTGTATGGTGTGTGTTGGCCTCACAACCACGGCATCAACGCCATGGTCACTTCAACACTCATTCCAAACAACAAGCCGTCCTCCTTCTCCAAAATGTTCGTAACAGCTCTTTTAGGCGCCACCATTCCCACACTCTTTCTTGTATGGTTGATCTGGTGGGCAGATCGCTACGAGCGGGAGCCTACCAGATTACTGGTTTCGGCTTTTTTCTGGGGGGCCATCCCCGCCATCCTACTGGCGTTGATTACAGAACTGATACTAGCGCTTCCGATCAATGAAACGCTCATTTGGGGTCAACTCGCCAGCGTTGCGGTGATTGCGCCAATCGTGGAAGAAACGGTAAAAGGCATGGCGCTGCTGGGAATGTTGCTTTTTACTCGGTCTGAGCTCGATGGCATCCTAGACGGGATCATTTATGGCGCGTTGATCGGGGCCGGTTTCGCCATGACCGAAAACTTCTTTTATTTCTTGAGCGAAGAAACCCTGACTTCACTGCGATGGCTTATCTTTTTGCGGGCAGGTCTTTTCGGTTGGAATCATATTTTCTTCACCGCCATTTTTGGTGCAAGCGTTGGCGCCGCGGCTCAAATCAAATCGCGTTGGGGACAAGGGATTCTCCTAATGCTGGGACTCGCGACCGCCACTTCACTCCACATGCTGCACAATGCCAGCACAGTTTTGTCTCAGGTCAGTGGACTATTTTTGGTTTTCAGCACACTCATGTTGTGGAGCGGCCTTGCCGTTTTCCTGATCATCATCATTTTGTTGCTGGCTCGCGAACGCCGCATCATTCGCGATTATCTGAGTCAAATGACGCCAAAATACCTGACCGACCTGGAGCGCGCCCGTCTGATGGCGATTCTTCCCCCTCTTGAACGTCTAATTCCGAACGTCTTTCTTTCGAAACCTGCGAAACGACGGGCCGAACGATACCAACTGGTCGCGGAGTTGGCCTTTCGCTGGCATCGTCTTCAAAAAACTAAGGGCGCTCCCTCCCAGGCTATTTTGCAAGAAATGGCCATTTTGCAACAGAAACTGCAAGGACTTTACGAAGAAGGGGCGTGAAATCAAAAGGAAGCTCCATCTTCCCCCATTCGCCCCACACATGGTAAAATAGGAGGGTTCATCTCACTCCGTTCGTCCTACTGCCATGCTCGATTTGGCCATCGTCATCGTCAATTACAACACAAAAGACCTGCTACGCGCTTGCCTTCGTTCGGTGTACGCCAGCGAGGGCGATTTTTCGTATCATGTCACCGTGGTGGATAATGCCAGTGGGGATGGCAGTGTGGACATGGTACGACAGGAATTTCCGCAAACAGCAGTCATTCCGACGCCCATGAACGGGGGGTTTGCTTACGCCAACAATATTGGATTGCGCTCCTATGGTTTTGCGCAAAACCAACCTATTGAAACTTTGCCGCGTTATGCACTGTTGCTGAATCCAGATACCGAAGTGCCGCCTCGCGCGCTGGCGGACATGCTGGCGCTCATGGACCGCCGCACAGAGCTGGGCGCGGCCGGCCCTCGCCTCATTCTTCCTGATGGCAGTCTAGATAAAGCCTGTCGTCGAGCGTTTCCTTCCCCCATGTCTTTCATCTATCGTGGTCTAGGACTCAGCAAGCTGTTCCCCGAGCACCCACGTTTTGCCCAATACAATCTTACCTATCTGCCAGAAGATCAGGAAACCGAAGTGGATAGTGTGGTGGGGGCATTTATGCTTGTCCGCCGCGAAGCTCTGGAAGCAGTTGGCCTGTTGGATGAATCCTTTTTTATGTATGGTGAAGACCTAGATTGGGCTTATCGGATTAAGCAGGCGGGATGGAAGATATGGTACTACCCCAACGTGATTGTCTACCACCACAAAGGCGCAGCTTCCAAAGGCAATGTCAGGGCCCGTCGCGCCTTTTATGATGCCATGGCGATTTTCGTTCGAAAACATTACAAAGCCCAAACGCATCCGTTGCTTTATGGAACGATTATGGCTGGCATTGCCCTCAAAGGGGGGTTGGATGTGGGATTGACCTGGATGCGAAGTCGATGGATGGAGGTGGGTCGATGAAAGAGCGCTGGCGTTGGCTTTTCACTCTACTTCAGATATGGATCGATTTCTTTGCCACTGGAAGCGCTGTGTTTGTTGCGCATCGTTTGCAACGAACATTGAAGCCCGATTCGGTGGACAGATTTTTACGCTATCTGCCATACGCCCTATTGTTCGCTCTGGTCGTGGTCCTGGTTTCCTACTTCCGCCGCAGCTACCATTGGCAACGTCCTTCCAGCTTTCTGGATATCCTGTCCAAGGGTTTGGGCACCGTCACCATTGCTTTTCTGGTGGCGCTGGCGAGTATTGTCTTCTTTCTACCCGACCATATCAGCGCCAATCTGGTAACTTATCCCCGAGGATTTTTGCTCTTAAGCTGGGGTTTGGGCGTGGTGTTCGTGACGTTGGGACGATGGTTTTATAAC
>WFTO01000375.1 GCA_015485435.1 Anaerolineae bacterium
CTCCAACCGATCAAGAGGAAACGACTTCTAGCGAGGAGAATCAGCGGCAACGCAATTCAGACACCCAACAGGAACAACATGTCATTGTTCGAGGAGAGACCCTCAGTCAGATCGCATTCCGTTATGGCACAACGGTCCAGGAGCTGCGCAGGGTGAATCAAATCAAGAATCCCAGATTGATTCGGCCAGGTCAGGTCATCAAGGTGCCAACCCGCTAGCCATCGACCACCTTTCAAAAAAGAAAGAGGCCCCTGCCATTTTTCAGGGGCCTCTTTTTCTTTCTGCACGATGACGAGCGATGGCGGTCAATGCAACACCATGTCGGTAGAAACCGGATGCGTCCGATTCCGCCTATCGGCAGCTATGCCCTGCATGCTCCAGGGCCCAGTCCAGGTGATATAAACATCGACCAATTGTCCACGCAAATTCCGTTCATCTTCGAAAAAGACCAGTCGGTTCTGGGGAGTGCGTCCGCGCCACTTGCCTTTGTGTCGGTCTTCGATAAGAACAGGGACCGTTTGATACAGCCAACGCCGATTAAGCTCGGCGCTAATGCGTTCATGTTGCGATTCCAGAAGCTGATGTCTGCGTTTTTTCTCCTCTTCAGGCACATCATCTTGCATGCGTCGAGTGCTGACCGTGCCGGGACGGGGGCTATAGCGAGCGATGTGTACTTTTTCTAGGCGCAGTTCCTCCAAAATCTCGTACGTTCGCATGAATTGCGCTTCGGTCTCTCCGGGGAATCCCACGATGATATCGGTGTGGATGGCAACGTCCGGGATGAGTTCACGGATACGGGCAATAAGTCGGCGATAATCATCGGCCGTGTAGCCCCGTTTCATATGCTTGAGCACCTCATCGTCGCCAGCCTGAATGGGCACTTCGATATGTGGCATGACTTTAGGGAGCCGTGCAACCGTGCGCAATAATTCTTCGGTCATATAGCTGGGATGACTAGTGAGGAAGCGAATACGAAGCAGACCGTCGATCTCGTGAACGGCTTCAAGCAGATCCACGAGATTGGGGCGTCGCCCATCGAAATCGTAGCCGTATCGATCTACAATCTGTCCCAGCAAGGTTACCTCTCGCACGCCCTGAGCCACAAGGCCGCGGACTTCTCCCACAATGTCCTCGAGGGGACGACTACGTTCGATGCCGCGTCGGTATGGAATGATGCAAAAAGTGCAGGCATGAGAGCATCCATACACCACCGGAACGTAGGCCGCAACAGGGGGCTCACCGTTCAAGGAGAGGTGCTTCAGTGAAGCAATAGGGAAATCGCCGTCCTGCCATTGGTGTCGCTGGGTTAGCTGCTGCTGCTCAAGTTGACGCAAGTCCTCTTCGGTCATGCGATTCTTGAGATGCTCCACCAGGGGTCCGGCCTCGCTTGGTGCCATAAACACATCGACCCAAGGATAGGTTTGCAACAATCTAGGGGATGGACGCACACCTACCATGCATCCCATCAACGCCAGGGTGCGGTTGGGATCGCGTTGGCGCCACGGCTTCAATGATCCCAGCTTACCGATGGCTTTATTTTCGGCGCTTTGCCTGACTACACAGGTGTTCAGAATGACGACATCAGCTTCATCTAGATTCGCCGTGGGCTCATAGCCCATTTTTTCCAATTCCGCACCCACATGGGTGGAATCGGCTACGTTCATTTGGCAACCGATAGTCCAAATATGATATTTTTTCATACGTCCTCCGTTGGCGCTCCCTTGTACAAGGGGCCAGGGAATGTAGTTTTCAACAGAATAACGACCGCCCCGCAAAAAAGTTCCTGGGCCAGGACTATATCGGTAGTAGGCTGTGGGGGCGGAACATTATAGCAAGCATTCCTCGCCCTGGCCAAACGTAAAACTACGCCCACTCACGCAATGCATCTAGCAGCTGGTCGGTGTGTTCAGGCAGCCCAGCGCTGATTCGAATAAAATTGCTCAGACCGGGCTTGTCGTAATATCGCACCAGGATGCCCTGGTCGAAAAGGGCCTGATGCAGCGCCCTGGCGGAACGCCCCATCACCCGACACAATACAAAATTCGCCTGACTGGGCAAAGGCTCCAGATAGGAAATTGTCTGCAACGCGCGGAGCAATCGTTCACGTTCCTTTTTCAATGCCAGAACCCGCTGACGCAACAATTCCAAATCGTCTAGGCTGGCGATGCCAGCAATCGTTGCCGCCACATTCACATTATAAGGCTGTTTAAACTTCCATAAGGCGTTCATGAAGGGCAAAGGAAAGACGCCATAGCCCAAACGTAATCCTGCCAGACCAGCCCACTTGGAAAAGGTGCGCAAGACGGCAAGATTTGGCGTCTCTGGCACCCATGATGCCACAGAGGATGCATCAGCGAATTCGATGTAAGCCTCATCTACAACGACTAACAGAGGGAGCGACAACAATCTCTTCAGTGTTTCTGGCGCCAGTAACCCCCCATCGGGATTATTGGGCGAGGTCAAAAAGAGCAATTTGGCCCGCCCTTGCGCTTGTTCCACCGCGGCTTCGATCGCTGCTACATCCACGCGAAAGGCGGCGTCACGAGGTGCGTTGATAACTTCACCCATACTCAATCTAGCGTCAAAATCATACATGCCGAAGGTCGGAGGACAGTTGATGACGACATCGCCAGGCTCAAGCATGATCCGACACAGGTAATCGATCAATTCATCCGCCCCATGTCCGGGCAGAATAAATTCGGCTGGGACCCCAACATAACGCGACAGCGCTTCCCTGAGTTCAGTTTGTTGTGGATCGGGATAGATGTGATACCAGGGATAACTTGCCAGGGCCTCTCGCACCTTTGGCGACGGGCCGTACGGATTTTCATTGGCGTCCAGTTTTACAATCTGCTCTGGTGGGCGATGCATCTCCCGGCTTAATGTTTCAAACGGTTTGACCGGGGTGTATGGAGCCATACGGGCGATATCTGGGCGAATAGAGAGTGTCATAAGGCAGGAACCATGAAGAAAAAGTATCTGGGTGCAAGCTGATAGACCCAAACGAAGAGCGCTGAGATGATGTTGAGGCCTTCATTTTACACATAGTCCACAACGGGCTACAATTCTAATCATGAAGATTTTCATTCATGGATTGCTCAGCAGTAGCGAGGGATTCAAAGCTCGTTTTTTCCGCCGAACTTTCCCCGATATGCTGACGCCCGATTTTTCCGGAGATTTGGACAAACGGATGGCTCAATTGCAGCGCATCCTCATGACAGGCGAGGATCACATCCTTGTTGGCTCCAGCTTCGGCGGACTCATGGCGGCGCTTTATCTCTGTGAGCATCCACACAAAGTGACCAAGGCCATTCTTTTGGCGCCCGCCCTACCCTTTCACGCCTTTGCGGAGCATCTTCCCAGGCCTTGCAATGTGCCGACGATCATCTTCCATGGCAGTAAGGACACCGTGGTGCCGCTTGAACCCACGCGAGCATTGGCCCAACGCGTTTTCAACAATCTCACCTTCCATGTTGTAGATGACGATCACATGCTCCACCACACCGTAACAAGCCTGGATTGGAAACAATTGCTGTCGTCGTAAAATCCGGATTCGCGACGCCACGGCCAACAGATGGGGATAGGTGGAAAATTTATGTACGCAATAACGTCAATACGGCCACAAAATGGAAAAGACTGGCGGCCATCACAAAGAAATGCCATATCACATGATTGTAGGGGACTTTCTCCCACACATAAAAGAGGATGCCAAGAACATAGATTGCTCCGCCAACCGCTAACCAGACAATAGTCACCAATGGAACCGCGGCGAGCATGTCCTTAATCAGCACAACGCCTGCAGCCCCCATCACCACATAACCGATGGTGGCCAGCACCTCAAATTGTCCCAAAAAGAAAATCTTCCAAAGAATTCCCAGCAAAGCCATACCCCAAACCACCCCTAACATCATCCATCCAACTGGCCCGCCAAGCCCCGCCAACATAAACGGAGTGTAAGTGCCGGCTATCAGCAAATAAATGCCGATGTGGTCAAACATGCGCAACTTGCGCTTCGCTCCTGGCGATTGAACACCGTGATACAACGTCGATGCAAGGTACAACGTCACCAGACTCAGCCCGTACACGATAAAGCTCACCAAATGCCAGATATCGCCACGAGTGACTCCAAGATAGATCAGCATAATAAAGCCAATAACACTCAAGCCCAGGCCTATGCCGTGGGATATGCTGGCGGCAATCTCTTGATTGCGATTATAGACAGGGTTTTGCCATTTTTCTTCGTTTCGTAATAAAAAATTCATGGGTTTCGAACGATCCTTCGATTGGTAGTTTCGTAGCTGTCGACAGCTTTCTTAAGTTTCAACATGGGGCGGCGACTTATACAACAGCGAACGCAGATATGGTTTCATCGTTGCCATGATGTGTCGTACCAGCATCCATCATTGCGACATTCAAACATACACGCCCGCTGCGTGACCATTGAAGAAATCAAAGATGCATGGAAACATCCACTTTGCCAGAGCCCCATCGTGATTCACTTGTTGGGAAAATAAAACTGTACAACTCATGATACAATAAAAAGGTAGCCGCGCCTAGTCCTAACCGCGGACATTCCATGCATACCACATCATCTCGGGTGCATCATGCGCTTGCGAAGACCTCTGTTAAAGTTACTCGCGTTGCTTTTAGGCCTCCCCCTGCTCAACCTGCTCCTTTATCGCGCCCGCAAATTCCCCAGACCCACTCACATACAGATCGTCGCCCATCGCGGCGGCGCAGCCCTTGCCCCCGAAAACAGCGAAGCTGCGTTTCGAAACGCCGCCAAAATCGGCGCGGATTGGATCGAGTTTGATGTGCATCGCACATCCGATGGGGTGTTGGTGATCATGCATGACGACACCGTGAACCGCATGACCAATGGAAAAGGCTACATCAAGGATATGAGTTGGGCGCAGATCCGACAGTTGCGCATGGTCAATGGTGAAATGATCATGAGGTTTGATGAAGTCATTGCCCTGGCAAAAGAGATGGGAATGGGAATATTGCCCGAGTTGAAATCCACGCGTTTTTATCCTGGCATGGAAATAGATGCGCTGAGATTGGTGCAAGAGGCGAACTATCAACAAAAAACTATTTTTCTCTCATTTGGTTGGGATGTTCTCACCCGCATCAAACAGTTGGCTCCCGAGGTCAAAGTAGCAGCGCTTTACAGTTTTCAATGGGACGTAACCCATCCCCAACCTGCCACTGCAGAGATCGTCGCGCCTATGGCCGAAATGGTCGTCCTGAATCCGTGGATGATCCCAAACGCCCATCGGGCAGGGCGTGAGGTCTGGGTCTGGTTTGGATTATTGGATCATCCGCATATGTATCGACTCATGTTGGCCTTGGGCGTGGATGCGTTGATTTGCAATGACCCCGCAGCCGCTATCCGTCTGGCCCACGCAACCCCATAAAAAAGCCGCCCGGCACACGCCAGACGGCCTCGAAAGCGTTCTTTGTAATTGTTTAAGCCGCCATACGAGGGCGGAACTTGTACCCATAATTGATCAAACCTTCCTCACCCTCCACACTCAATTTTCGGGTGACCATCTCAACTTCCATGCCGATCTCCACTTCATCGGGATCAACATCGGTAAGTTGCGCGGTCAACATAGGACCCTCTTCTAATTTAATCAGGGCCAGATGATATGGCGCCTGCGATTGAAATCCTTCAGGGGCGTTATAGACGGTGGTGAAGCTATAAACCTCGCCGATCCCACTCAATTGGGCCGGGTCGTAAGCTGGTTTCGCACATTCGGGGCATACATCCCGTGGCGGGAAAACATGAGCGCCGCAGTGATGGCAAATTTCACCATGAAGACTGTAACGTTGTTTTTTGATTCGCCAATTGCGAGCGATATGCATAAGAATCTCTCCTCTAGATTTGAGATTTGAGAATTGGATGGCATAAACCACCCGATACCAAGTCACTTTCTTAGGGTCGCTATGAAGTATAGTGGCAAAATCCTGTCAAAAACCACCAAACGCCTGCTTTTTCGCAGCGATTGACAGTTTTTGACAGTGTTTTCATTGAATCAAAACCCCCAAGGCGAAGGCGGCATTGGCGGGATCGCCCGTAAAAGTGCCTATTGTCAGATCATACAACCCCGCAGGGAGGGAAATTGTGGTCTTTAATGCTGGTGGCAGCTCATCTTTTTGAGCGACCAGCCCAACGCCGCCGCTGAAAGGCTCAAACGACTGGCGCCACCAGCGGTTGTCTGCGCCTGGACGATCCGCAAATTGAATGTTGCCATCAAAGACCAATGCTTCTGCTTCATATCGTCGGATGGTTCCATCGGTGCTCAAGAATTCTATGTAATCAACCACTGCGTCATGCCCCTGGATGGGACCGAAAATAAGCGTCAGTGCTTCCCCTCTTACTTCCACCGGTCCCACCCGCCAACGAGTGACCTCACTACTGACGTCCCCAAGAAAGACATATTGAGGAACGAACATTGTGCCATCAGGCAGATAGGCATGCCCCAACGGCTGAGGGGTGGGCTCTGCACCGGACATCGCCGCGCCATCCGCGATCAGATAACTCAAAAAGAC
>WFTO01000376.1 GCA_015485435.1 Anaerolineae bacterium
CTACACCGCTACACCCACCTTCACTGCCACGCCCACCAGCACCGCCACTCCCACCTACACGCCAACCCCCACCACCAGACCTTACACCAACTTCGTGTGGATGCCCATCACCTGGCGCCAATGGTACGCACCATGGTACAAATGACAGAAGCATTTTCTCAGCGAACCCCTTGCACGACGGTTTACAAGCTGCCAGTCACTTACGCAGTTCCACCCAGAAACGTCCTCCACATCAAATTGACTGCCATAAAATTACATAGGTCCACGCTCGCAGAAAACATCATTCGGACCGTATAGGCATCACGCAATGCTCGCGCTCTCCTCCTTTTGTCGCGAGCATCAATACGCGCGATCATCGAAAAAACTGAGAAAAAGATGACAGCGGGGTAAAATTAAGGTAAAATTGAACAGAGGCTCGATGACGAGCTAAAGGCCTTTTTTCGTTCCTCACCATGCCCACAATAAACCAGGCAGGAACAACTGACTCCATACATTCTTTAGAACGGAAGGAGCTGCATGTCAGGAGGCCCACATTTTCCTCAGACACATCTCACTCCCCAGCCCTCACGATGAGGAATCCGCTTCTCCGTTCTTCTTTTTACGCACATGGAGGCGTATCATGGCCGAATTCATGTTTATCAACGATGTGAACCAATTGGCATCGTATCCGTTGTTCAGCCGTTTAAACCAAGACCAACTGCAACGATTCTACGATATCTGTCGCGAAGAAACGTTCTTACCGGGTGCAGTGCTCCATGAACAAGGAGCGCCCGCGGAGAACGTTTTTATTATTCTCAAGGGACAAGTGGCCGAAGAACTGATCGTGGGAAATCGCACCATGTCCCCCATCCACCCCCTGGGCGCAGGAGATGTCACCGGATGCTCCGCCTTGTTTCCCCCCAATGTGCACACTTGCACTGCTCGCGCCATTACCGAAGTGAACACCCTGGTGGTGGATGCAGAGAAAATGAGAAAACTCTTTGATGAAGAGTGCGACATCGCCCGATCCTTTTATCGCCACGTGATCGGTGCGCTTCATCATCGGTTACGCACCTTAGAAATCACCAGCGCCCAGAAATCACCGGCGGACCAAAACAGCTGACCGAAGCGCCTTCTCCCTGATTCACCGAATCATTCGGATGTGTTCATTTTGAGTTGAAGGCGCGTAGCACACTAACCGACTGAAGTCACACGCTGGAGAGCCACACTCTGAAGGCGGGCCTGCGCTCGCCAAAGGAGCCAACTCATTTTGGACGCTCCCGCATCATTCAATTATCCATACCATCCTTCTTTTTTCCACCCCTTCTCTGGAGGTACATTCCATGGCGATCGCTTCAACGTTGGAAGAACTCAAGTCTGCCCACAAGCTTTTAGCCCAATATGATTATGAATTGCGTCCAGTCCAACATGGGTACGCCAACCGCACCCTTTACATCAACCTCGACACGTTGGAGATTCAAGAGAAACCAGTAACGCAACAAATGAAAGATGTGTTTACCGGAGGACGCGGTTTCGCCTTGTGGTTATTATGGAACGCCGTGGATAACCATACTACATGGGATGACCCACGTAACGAGCTCGTATTCGCCAATGGTCCCATTAGCGGCTCCACGGCCTATCCCGGCTTGGGAAAAACCACGACCGTCACCATCTCGCCTCTCACCCAGTCCATCGTGGATAGCAACGGTGGCGGGTATTTTGGGCCCTATCTCAAGTTCGCTGGCTTTGACGCGCTCGAAGTGCAAGGCAAAGCAGAAAAAGACGTCATTATCTTTATCGACGGCGATACCGGTCGAGTCACCATTGAAGAAGCCCCCCTCGAAGATCTCAACACCCACATTTTGTCTGAACAACTGACGGAAATGTATGCAGACCCTTCCAGAGGAGAACGAGGGAAAATGGGCGTTTCGGTGATCTCCGCCGGCGAAGCGGCTGATCATATCCGCTATGCAGCACTCAATCTCAGCTGGTACGACATCCGCCGTAAACACGCCCGCGTCAAACAATGCGCTCGCGGCGGCGTGGGGCGCGTCTTTCGCGACAAAAGAATCAAAGGCATTGTGGTCCGCTTTAGCAGCCTGACAGGACGCAGCAACAACCCCGCCAAACCGGAACTCATCAAAAAAGCGGGCAAACGCATCAATCGCGAAATTGCATTGTATGACGATCAGCAGAACCAAATGCGAAAAGTGGGAACAGCCCATTTGATGGAGATTATGGACCATTTCGACCTTTTACCGGTTCATAACTTCAAATTCGGCTCCCATCCAGAATCTTACAAAATCGATTCATCCGTCTGGAAGAGTCTCTTCACCCAGGGAATGCCTGATGGCTGTTGGGCGGGTTGTCAAATGTCCTGCTCTCATGCCGTCGATCAATATCGCTTGCAAACTGGACCGTATGCCGGAGAAGTCGTCATGGTCGATGGTCCGGAATACGAAAATGCCGCCGGATTGGGCTCCAACATCGGTAACTTCGATCCATATGGCGTGTTAGAATTGAATTTCTATGCAGACACCTACGGGGTCGACACCATCAGCTTCGCGAATTCGGTCGCCTTTGTCATGGAGCTTTGGGAAAACGGCATTTTGACCGAAGAACATACAGGCGGACTCGACCTAAGTTGGGGGAATTGGAAAGCTGCTGCGGAGCTCATGCATCAGATGGCCAAAGGCGAAGGCTTTGGCTGGATCGTTGGACAAGGCGTTCGCTGGATGAAACATCACTTCGCCAAGACGTTGGGGGCAGATTTTGACTTCATGCACGATATCGGCATGGAGACCAAAGGCATGGAGATTTCCGAATATGTGACCAAAGAGAGCCTTGCTCAGCAAGGGGGATATGGCATGGCGTTGAAAGGGGGACAACACGATGAAGCATGGCTGATCTTCATGGACATGGTGGAAAAACTTCTGCCGACTTTCGAAGACAAAGCAGAAGCCTTGCATTACTTCCCTATGTGGCGCACCTGGTTCAGCCTGCACGGCCTCTGCAAACTGCCATGGAATGACATCGAACCCCCCGATAACAAAGAGACGGATGAGCCGGCAAAAGTGCCCGAGCACGTTGAAAATTACACCTGGATTTTCGAAGGCACTACCGGCGTGCCCACTACTCCACAAGACCTGATTTTGCAATCAGAACGAGTTTATAACTTCCAGCGCGTCTTTAACTTGCGTTTGGGATTTGGAACCAGGGAACATGACCATGTCCCCTTTAGAGCCATGGGCCCGGTAACCGTTGAAGAATACGAGTCGCGCCAGGAGCGTTATGACAAGCAGCTGCGCGAGGAAGTGGGAGTGGATCCACAAGGACTCTCCACCCAAGAAAAACTGGCGAAACTTCGGGCCTATCGCGAAGACCGATACGAACAGTTAATCGATGCTGTCTACAAA
>WFTO01000377.1 GCA_015485435.1 Anaerolineae bacterium
ATATTATGTCTTGAACCAGAAGGAGAGTCTAGCAGTTCTCCACGGGACCCTGGATCAACGATTAGTACAATCATCGCCATCAGTAGCAAGATAAAACCAAAGAGAAATGCAGCTGCAATCCATCCAAAGCGTGGTGGAAGGCGTCGTTTTGTCATGATTCACCTGAAAAGTATAGGGAGGAGATTGAGATTTCGTAATCACATCCTTTTCATTGGACGGTCATGCTAAATTTTACCATGATGGATGTATACGCATTGCATTTGGTTGCTTGGTTCTGTACTGTATTGTAAACTGTAATGGTCAATTTCCGTCCCCCAGACTTGAAACCCAAGAAAATTATGTCGTGGAAACGTTGGGGCGTCTTTATGACGCTAATCTTTATATTCATGATGGTGATGATAGCAGCACCGGCTGCGTTCGCTTCTTCTTCAGAGGCTGGGCCTGTCGCGTTGCAAACGTGTACGAATTTATTGATCAATAGTGACATGGAAAGCAGTGCGGGCTGGGTTTTTGGCAACACTCCGGCTCAGGCTAGCTATGTTACCGATCGCTATCAAAGCCCTTATCGAAGTGTGCTTTTAGGGATTATTTCTGGCCCGAATAAGAAAAGCTATTCCTCCATGGAACAACAGGTCGTCGTGCCGTCCGGTAGTTTATTACGTTTGCGAGCGCATGTTTATCCATTGAGTCAGCCATATGATGGGAACGACAAACAAGAGCTTATCATCATGAATAGTACTGGCCAGCCTTTGCGTCGGGTATGGACCTCTATCAGTAACGCGCAGGCGTGGCAAACGTTGGAATTTGACATTAGTGAGTTCATTGGCATGCCCATTGGCATTTATTTCAATGTTTACAATGATGGAAAAGGTGGCGTCTCCGCGATGTACATCGATGATGTGGCGTTAGAGATTTGTGGCGGAGCCACAGCAGCGCCCGTTTCACCCTCGCCCACACCGTCACCGTCATTAATTCCCACCACCCCGACGACCTTCCCAACAGCGACGCCAACTCCTACCACTCCAGCCGCGTCGCCAACCACGACGCCAATTGTGGCTACACCCACACCAACTGTCACGTCAATCATTATCCTTCCCACGACACAGACGCCCATTGTGAGTACGCCAACACCCGTATTGGCGACTCCTACATCCACACAGGCCCCCCTGCCATCAATTACTCCTGTGGCAACGGTCCTACCCTCCCCGACGTCGTTGCCTCCGGGTTACATTTGTGCAGAAACGTTGGTGAATGGTGGATTCGAAAGTGGAGAAGGCTGGCGCTTCGGTGACACCAAATTACGGGGCCATTATACCAGCGCCAGGGCGCATTCTGGGATGCGGTCCGCTTTGTTAGGGAATGATTTTTCGCGCGCGAATGTGCGGTCCTATTCATCGATCCGGCAAAACGTCTTTTTGCCCGCCGACAAAACGATGGCGAGTTTGGAATTTTGGTATTGGAATGATTCCGATCTCGAACCAGGCGATTATCAGGAAGTGGTTTTGTTGGATGGACGCACGATGCGGACATTAAAGATATTGTGGCGTACGAATAGCGCTTCTTCGCAGTGGGAATATAAGCGTTTTGATATCAGTCAATATCTGGGGCGAAATATCGTTGTTTATTTCAATGTGTACAACAATGGTGGACAGGGGAGGGCCGCGATGCTGGTTGATGATGTCTCTCTGAAGGTGTGTGGGCCGCTTTCCAGCACCATTGCCCCTCCCGTGCAGACCACCAGTGTCCCCACCTTAACGTCATATCCTGCAGCGACGATTCCCGATGACGGAGCATCGCCCGCGCCAGCAGATGAGTTCATCGCACCTGCCGCAACCCTGGTGACGCCAATTCCTTCGCCCACGCATGTCATGTCACCCACGACAAATCCTTCACCATGGCCCACCAAGATGTTGCCACAGCTCGAGGATCAGACGAACCTGCAAAGTCCTTTGAATCTGTTGTGGTACATGCTTATTTTTGCTGTGATCATCTTGATTTTCATTATTGCTTATTTGTTGATCCGTCAGATTTGGGGCCAGGTGGTGGGCGAAGGCGAAGAGGAAGGGCTCAACCATGAAAATGCCGGAGACGCCGCTTTGTCGGAGATGATGGTTTCATCTCCAGTCGGTGAAGAGACCGCGACCGAGTCATTGTATAACGACACGCAACCTGCCATTGCGCCAACCCAGGAAGAAACCTTTACGATAGCGGACAAACCACAGCCACCTGAAGAAAAGGCATCTGTCATCGTTCCTCCCATTGACCATGGCGAGGGAGAGAGTGATGATCTCTCGTTTGAAAAAACAGGCGATGAAGAGGGCCACATGGAAGCGTCAGAATCATTGATTACCAGCGATCTCGAAAATGAAACACTAGACGCCGATAAAAAACAGGGTCCGACGGAGGATTTTTCATCAGCAAAAGGCGGCGCTGTAGAGGATGAGGATGCAGAAATGTAAAATGCCGAAGTTTTTTACATTTTGAGCCCGTTCTTTGAAACTTTCCTAACAACCTCGTGTCATGATAGGGATACACACATCCAATCCCACTCATGTACGAGGTGAATCA
>WFTO01000378.1 GCA_015485435.1 Anaerolineae bacterium
ATCCAACGTCGTGAATTTCTCTCCAGGCTTGGCCCTGCGCACGATGATCTTCACCTTTTCTTTGCCGATGCTGCGAGCGCGTTCCAAAAGTTTATCATAGTCAAACGCGTGCAAAGGCTTTCCCCATTCGAACATGACATAGTTGGTGACATCCACCAAATTGTTAATTGGACGCTGCCCCACCAGTTTCAAGCGATGCTGCATCCAAAACGGCGAGGGACGCACCTGCAGATCTCGGATGATGGTAGCGGTAAAGCGATAGCAAAGATCGTCATCGATAATTTCGACGTCAACATAATCGCTGGCGGGCGGAGGCGAGGTCTGCCAGGTGGGCATTTCGACATGCAAAGGTGACTCTAAAATGGCGGCAACCTCCCGGGCCACGCCAATGATAGATGCGATGCGGATCATGTTTGGAGTCACGTCGATATCGAATACGACATCCCCAAGATAGTCAGCCAGCGGCGTCCCCACGGGAGCGTCGTCTGGTAGCAAGATGATGCCCTCGTGCTCCTCGGAAATGCCGAGCTCCCGTTCTGAACATACCATGCCCTGAGAGAGAAAGCCGCGGATTTTGCCGGGCTTGAGTTTCTTGGTTTTGAAGGTGTCGCTATATGCATCGATGAGCATCGCGCCCGCCGTGGCGAACGCGACCTTCTGGCCGCTGTCACCAGGCTTGAGATTGGGGGCGCCGGTGACTACGGTCAGCGGCTCTTCTGCGCCGTAATCCACGGTGACCAGGGTGAGGCGGTCGGCATTGGGGTGTTTTTCCACCCGCACCACTTCTCCCACAAAGATCTTCTCCCGGTCCCACAAAATGCGCCCGGGACCGGTGATAACCTCACCCGGCTTCATTTGTTTCTTAAACCGCACGGATGCAGGCGGCTCTACACCAATGTATTCCACGTTGGTGACTTCCAATCCTGCCAGGGTGAGCCGTTCTTCCAGCTCATCCACTGGTACGGTAATATCAACGTATTCTTTTAGCCATGAAAGGGGCACTCTCATAACAACCTCGTTTTTATTGAAAATGGGCGTTCAACAAGAGCAAACGTCATGCTTCAAGCGGCAACAAACATCGAAATGACGATGTTGGAATGGCATCATGACGTTTAGCGGTTCATGCTTGACGCCTTCTTTAAATTCAGAACTGCTCTAAAAACCTTACGTCATTGCTGTAAAAATAACGGATGTCATCAATGCCATGCAACAACATGGCAATGCGCTCCGGCCCCATGCCAAACGCATAGCCAGAGTACACATCGGGATCATAACCGCCATTGCGCAGCACATTTGGATGAACCATGCCACAGCCGAGGATCTCTAACCAACCTGTGTATTTGCACACCCGGCAGCCCTTTCCCCCACATAGGATGCAATCCACATCCACCTCGGCGCTGGGTTCGGTGAAGGGAAAGTGAGAAGCTCGAAAGCGAAGTTTTCGCCCCTCACCAAAGAGTTGTTCAACAAACGCCTGCAGGGTGCCTTTTAAATCTGCAAATGTGATGTATTTGCCCACAGCCAATCCCTCGATCTGATGGAACATCATTTCAGAACGAGCGGTCACTTGTTCATAGCGATAGCATTTTCCAGGCAGCACCACGCGGATGGGTTCAGGATAACGCTCTTGCATCACGCGAATTTGCCCTGGGCTGGTGTGGGTGCGTAGGAGCACGTCGGGGATCGTGGTGTGGAAAGTGTCCTGCATCTCTCGAGCGGGATGCCCCTTGGGGAAGTTGAGTAGCTGGAAGTTGTATTCATCGGTTTCGACGTCGCGGGCGGTGTACACCTGGAACCCCATGTGCGCAAAGATGCGAATAATCTCTCGCATTGTTGCCGTAACCGGGTGTAAGCGACCGACCTGAGGTCGTCTTCCGGGCAAGGTGGGATCAAATCCCTCCGCGCGCAATTCCGCGGCCAAAGCCTCTTCCCGCAATTCTTGCTTGCGAGCCTCGAAGGCGGCCTGCACCGCCTGTTTCAAACGATTCACTGCCTGACCGTAGGCGGATCGCTCCTCTTTCGGAAGGGTGCCGATCTTTTTGATGGCGGCGGGCACAAGCCCCTTACGACCTAGCCACTTAATGCGCCAGGCCTCAAGCTGTTTTTCATCCCTGGCGTCGGCCAGCTCGGCCTCAGCTTGATGCTGGAGTTCATAGAGTTCGTGGAATTCGGACATAAGACAATACCTCGGTGAATGGGAGTCAAGGGCCAAAGTCGCCAGCCAAATGGCCTGGTTAGAGACTCAGGCCTACGACCTCTTTAGATAATGATGCATCAATCCTTGATAAATTTTTTCGTAAACGAAGGCAGATCGTAACACACCGCCGGCATTTCTTTCAGGAAGGTGTTGCCGGGCGTAAGGCGTTAGGAACCGCGTTGGTCCGATCTCGGACGTGTCGGCTTACAAACCCAACAATCCTGAACATCGGATGAAACACAAAAACGCTCCGTCCACTCAGGGACGAAGCGCTCATTGCGTTCCGCGGTGCCACCCTGATTCCTCGCATATGCGAGGCGCTCAGTTCCGTCGGGAGAAAGTGATGAATGATAGCTGTGATTTGCAGTCACTCTAAGAGTGCCTTCATCAAGCATCGTTTATCTTTCTCCGAACGGCTGCCGAGATAACGGTTGGCTGCCGGGTTCGACTACTAGGCCCGGAGGCCATTCACCGAACCAGCTCAGGAGGGAACTTCGGTGGGGTTCTGCGCAGAGGGGCTTGCAGCCGCGACCCCTCCTCTCTGAGCGTTTCCGCCCACCTACTTTCCTCCGTCATTGCTTTTGATGGGCCTGTTCTGTTTCCGGCATTATCCTCCGCCAAACCATGTTTGTCAAATTCACACATCAAGAGGACGCCCGGGTGAAAATGAAAAATCAGGGTGAAGGAGACGCCATAATCACGATGTTCGTACTGCCGTCATCATTGGGCGATATCAGTATCGAAAAACTGATGTCGTCTTTGCTCCAGGTTGGAGCAAAACCATCCGCTTTTTCCCATCCCATGTTGGATAGAGCGTCATCATAGAAACTGGTGACTTCTTCGGGAGTCAGTTCGCTGACCAAATTGATCATTCCTGCGAAACTTCCCTGCACAATGGTTTGTTCCGGCAATGGGAATGTCCCAGGTTCAAATCCGGGCACGTTGACCTCATCCGCTTTCGGCGCATCCGCGGGCGGTTCAATCACGATCTTCTTATTGACATCAAAGATCTCATTGTAAGTGCGAGATTCAATCGTTGTAGGAATGGTCTTCTCTGCGCCGTCGGCTGACTTAATGGTGACTTCCATCTCCACGTATGTTTTCAAGTCCACCTTGACAGGATAACCGCCATCCTTGGCGATCCAAATATCTCCATTGATTTCTGAGCGAATCGGATTTAGCGTCGCATCATCGGGATTTTCGATCTGATCCGCGATCATGCTGCGGAGGAAGCCATCATAATCGCGGATGTTCGAAAATGTATAATGGGTTGTTTTGATCCCGTTGACGGTTTCGGAGCCCACGCGCTTCAAATCCTCGAAGCTGTTGACAAAATCATCAACAGCAAAACTAAAGGTTTCTGGATCTTCCATCTCGCCGCGCGGCATCGTGATCCATTGATCACCGAACTTCATATAAGCGGACTCATCCGTGAGGATGACCACCATCTCCGACATGCCATTTTCTTCAGAATTGCCCTCCATGGTGGTCATGCCGCTGATGGTCGAAGCCATATTGTACCCAAAAGGATTTTCAGCTTTGGTCCAATCGGTGGTGAATTCAATGGACATCTGATCTCCCTGTTCACCATTCTCCGATAGGGCGCCCGACATGGTATAACTCATCTGCCCCTTGCTGCGATAGGAATCCACCACATCCTCAACCTTGTTGTACGTCCCACTGAGTTCTTCCATGGGTTCAAGTGTTGGAGTTGGTTCTGGTTGAGGTGTGTCGGTTGGCTCAGGAGTCGGAGTAGGTGGAATCGATGTCGCCGTAGGCTCAGCTGCCGTATTCATATCCGCAGCAGAGTCAGTTTGTTCCACCGCAGTGGCAGCATCTCCATCTGACGAATCGACGTTTTGCTCCTTGCCCCCACAGGCGGCCAAACCAAAAATTAACAGTACAGCAATCACAAACAGCAAAAAACGGGAGTTTTTCATTCTTTACTTTCCTTTTTA
>WFTO01000379.1 GCA_015485435.1 Anaerolineae bacterium
AGCGACATTTACCCCGCCCGCGAAAAATGCTCCAAGCCCTCACATTGAAAAGCAAGCAGAAGGCTATGTGTTTACGGATGAGAGCCATGGGTATCGAATGCTGCTTCCTGGCTGGGAATGGATTCCCTTTGTGCCCGCGCAAGAGGATATCAATACAGTCTTTGCAGCAGCTGAAATGGTCATGCCTGAAGTAGACGTGAGGTCGATGGCTCAACTTATGACGCAAGCCAATGGGCGGTTTCGTCTGTTTGCATTTTATACGGGTCAGGAAGTCCGTCATCCTGATTTTGCTGTGAACTTGAACGTCACCAGCGTGCCGTTGGATGGCCCTTATGATTTGGCCTTGGTCATGCGCACGAACAAAGCGCAGTTGCCTCAGCTATTCCCCAGGTCTGAGCTCCTGGATGAGGCGCTCAAAACCAACAAGTTCGGCGCGCCCGTCGGCATTCTTGTAATCCGCAATGATATCGGTAGTCGCCAGGCCCCTTTTTCCCTGATCCAGTACTTTGTCTTTTTCCAAACGTCTCGTCACGCCCTGATGACCATCACGTTTTCAGCCCCGCTTGAATATGAGACCTTGATTGCGCCAATGGTGGAGGACCTTGTTGCACACATTGAATTGCTTCCCTGACACCTGACGTGATAAAAAACCCCGGCCATCGTTCAGTGGCCGGGGCTCGTACTCTTTAGCGCAAGAATCCAAGTGGGTTTCGTTGAACGTTGCGGTAACGTATTTCGAAATGAAGATGTGGCCCGGTGCTGCGTCCGGTGCTGCCCACTGCACCGATCTGTTGTCCTTGGGCAACAGAATCCCCTATGCGCACATAGATGGCGCTTAGGTGGGCGTAATAGGTGCGGTAACCTTTCCCGTGATCAATGATGATCAGGTAGCCATACCCTGTACGATCCCATCCTGCATACACGACATAACCTGAGTCTGAGGCGACGACCGGATTGCCAAGCCAGGAGCCGATGTCAAGGGCGCGGTGATTGTTCCAGAACCCTTGGGTGATGTAGCCGCTGACTGGCCATACAAAGCTGCCGGTGCCTTTTTTGGCGCTCTTAGGGATGGGGCCGCGATAGACGCTGACGGTGCGAGCAACGTAAGGTTTCTCACCACCTGGCACAATAAGATATTGATCTGGCGTCAGAGGAGCGTCGGGACCATCCAGCTGGTTCCATTCGAAGTTGATAATGGCGTCGGGTTTGACCTTGTATTTCTTTGCAATTTTGGCGATGGTGTCACCCTTTTTGATTTTGTGATATACGCCATCGACAGGTAGGATGACTAGTTTATCGCCGATCCTTAGGAGATCAGGATTTTGTTCGAGAACCGGGTTGGACCACATGATGGTCTCCGGTTTGATACCGAACTTTTCTGCTATCCCAAAGACGGTGTCTCCGGGCTGCACTTCATAAGTCAGGATATCGGTGCGGGGCCGATCGGGAATGGTAGTAAATGGCACTGCGGATCGGGTGAGTGGTCCACTCGATTTGACGGAAGAACCACCAAAAGCGACTACCCTCACGGCATTTTGCACAGGCGTTGGGGATGGTGCCACTTCAGGTAAAGAGACTTCTTCAGATATGCGCCAATCAGGCGGTTGGATTTGCGTTAACGCCAACACCCCGAGAATGACCGCTACCAGGCCCAAGTGTGAAGCGAATCGTAATGTCGACGTTGGTGTGAATTGAACATCAATGAGGCTGGCTTTCAAATGCAGCCAACCAGCTTGCAGAAATGAGGATGGGGATTTTATTGATGGTTTGTTTGTCATAAGAAAGTAAATGATTTCATCGAGAGGGGAGAATTCCCGACGGAATCAGCGGTTGTTTGAAGGCGCGAAAAAGATTATAGCATGTTCGGCCGTGGGCTCCCAAATAAGATGAACGTTTCTTCATAAAGTTGCGTCCACCGGCTTTGTGGAAGACACTGTCTCTGGAACCCGTGGTAAGAAGATGGTAAATGTCGCACCTTTTTCTTCCTCGCTCTCAACTTCAATATACCCGCCATGCATTTCGACAACACGTTGTACAATGGCCAGTCCCAAGCCGAAGCTCTGGTTCTGCGTGGTGTACAAGGGCTCGAAGATGAGTTGCAGTTCATCCGATGGGATGCCGGGCCCCGAATCACTAATGGAGAAAGCCACTCCATCGGGACGAGGTTGCAACCGGATTAAAATTTCACCACCATTGGGCTGCACTGCTTGCAGGGCGTTGTGCAACAAGTGATGGATCACCAGTCGAATTTTGTCGGCGTCCCCCTGGATGGGTGGAAAGACGGGAGGTTGATGAATGGTGAGTTTCACGTTTTCCGGAATGCGGATGCGAGCCAACTCTTCTGCCAGGATGTCGTCGAGGTTTACTGTTTCGATGTGGAGTTCAGTGAGACGAGCGTATTCTTTCAAACCATCGGTCATCCGTAGGGCGGCCTGTACCTGTTCATGCAGTTCTTTGATGACGGCCGGGTTTTTCACAATAAGGTCGGGCGTCCGCAACATGGTTTCGATTTCTTCCAGCGGCGTTCGTAACGACTTGCTTAGATGTTCCGCGATTTGCCCTACCGTGCTGAGGCGCTCCATGCGGCGCGTCTGGTTTTCGACTTGGTATAAACGATTGCGTAGTTGTTCCAATTCTTGCAGAGTGTATAATAGTTGCGCTCGGGTTTGCAGTTGGGCTTCTTCTGTTTGATAAAGGTATACGACCAGGGATTCGGTCACGATATTGATGATGAGCAGCACCATGGCCAACGCGGCCGACATGGTCAGTAAGATGTTTGCAGGAATGGCCAAGGGCAAGGGGATGCGTCCAAGATAAATTAAACCCAAATAGACGCCGAAGATAGTGAGAATGCTCAGGGTCACCAGGCCGTTGAAGCCTGCCCGAACGACTATCAGTCCTCCTGTGATGCTGAGGGGAATGGTGAGAAACCAGGGAATGAAGGTGATCGCCCCCCATGCAAAATCGAAGAGGATCAGCAACAAAGCGGAGGTCATCAGATGCAGGTAGGTGGCTGCCGCAGGCCAGCGTCGCACGGTCCCCCAATAGAGAAGGAGGTTGAACATGTCCAGCAAGATGACTAAGGCGACCGCTGAGGGTTTGTGGGTGACTAAGAATTGCAGTAGGGCCAGGATCAAAAGCGCCGCATCTACCCCCACCCGTACCAGGACGTAAATCCTGGCGCGATGGAGCAGTACAGCTCGTTCACTTTCTTGCACGAATTCCTGCGAGGGAAAGCTCATGATTTGGAGATAAAGGAAATGTGAGGGCGGCGCAGTTGTTGTTCGAACTGGTTGAGAGGGACGCGTGCCGTGAGATTGACGCTTAGAGGCGTGACGGAGATCACGCGATCGATCACGAAGGCGTAAATATCGGAGTCAGGCTCCAGCTGTTCGGGATTGACTTGGGTTTCATAATCCATTACAAGTGGTTCTTCGGCCCGGGTGCGGCGCGTTGGGCGGGAGACGTAATAGGGTTGACGACTTTGTCGGGTTATACGCCAGGGAGTTTCGGGGGTTGCGGATGCTGGGATGTCGATCTTGAGCACGGCGACATCCTCGGGCCAGGGCCTTGATGCCAAAGCTCGTTCCGCAAAATAGCGTAGCCAATGGCTTGCCGGTCCCCAGTCGACGTCGTATCCATGATTGTAGTGATATTCTTTTTTGGTCTCCAAGGAAATGGCCAGTGAGGGAATGCCCATGTCTCCGCCTTGCAGGGCCGCGCCCACCGTTCCTGAGACAAGTGTGCTGTTCCCCAGGTTTTCGCCAAAGTTGATGCCGCTGACCACCAAATCGGGACGGCGTTGGGCGCATTCGAGCACGCCATATAACACGCATTGGGCTGGAGAACCGTCCATATGATAGGCTTGATAGACACGTCCGTGATGGGTGAGTTGGAGTGGCAAAATGCGGCCATCGAACGTGGCAGGCAAGCTGCGGGACATCCCGGTTTGTTGTCGGGTCGGAGCAATGATAAGTAATTCGCCAAGATCGGAGAGAGCCTCGATGGCGGCATGTAGGCCAGGAGAATGAATGCCGTCATCATTGGTTACGAGGATGGTTGGTGTTGTCATGGGGATGTTTTGTTTACGGTGGCCGAATGCGGAGTCTGAACTGCCAGGGTGAGGGAATGGAAAATCAAGCCAAGCCCATTGCACACATCAAGGTTTAGAAGGTTATGGCTATTTTACGTTACTTTCAAAGAAATAGGGAAGTCATTGACCAGTCTCTTGGAGATGTCAAGATTTCTTGTTGATAGCAGCGTGCGGTGTCATCACCCTGGTTTCAGGAAAATTGTCGCAGAATTGAAGCTGGGATACAATATAACATAATCGTACTCTGGTTCTTTCGCTTCTCTCGATGAGTGTTTCTATGGCTTCAAATAATCCTTTTGCTGGTAAACTGATCCTGGTGGTCGATGATGAACCGAGGATGATTCGGTTCGTACAATACAATTTGGAACTGGAAGGTTTTCGGGTGATCAGTGCGCATAATGGGCTAGAAGCTGTGGAAAAGGTCCGCACCCAGTTGCCTGATCTGGTAATTATGGATGTCATGATGCCGGAGATGGACGGCTTTGAAGCGCTGGAGCAGATCCGTAAAATATCAGACGTACCGGTGATTATGCTTACCGTGAAAAACGAGGATGAAGATAAGCACCTGGCTTTTTCTAGTGGTGCGGATGATTATTTAACAAAGCCGTTCAGCCCGCAAGAATTGGTGGATCGAGTGAAGGCGGTTCTTCGCCGAACTGCTGGCCCATCGGCTACGGATAATCAGATCCTGGAAGTGGATGATCGATTGCAGATCGATTTTGCCAGTCGAGAAGTCATTGTGGATGGCAAACGAATTAGCCTGCGTCCTACAGAATGGCGATTGCTGTATCATTTGGTTAAAAACGCGAATTGGGTCATGCCTGCGGAATTGTTATTGCAGAAGGTATGGGGCTATGAATACAAGGATGATGTCCAGCTCTTGCGGTTATACATCGCCTATCTACGCAGTAAGATCGAAAAGGATACCAGCAACCCACAATACATAATCACGGAGCGAGGCGTAGGTTATCGTTTTGTGATGCCCGATAAGGATGCGTAGCTGAGCCTCTTCGGGGCGAGTTTTCCATAAAATCGGTTGCATTTGGTATACTTCTAGTAATAGCTTCTCTTTGCCTCATCACGAACGTTGTTCATTATTTACTGGAGGTCATTCTGTGCGCGTTTCGGTCTTGCAAGAAAATTTAGCCAAAGGCCTTTCTATCGTGGGACGAGCGGTTGCCAGTCGCAGTACATTGCCCGTGCTCAATAATATTTTGCTAGAGACGGAGCATTCTCAGCTGAAGCTGTCGGCGATGGATATGGAGATCGCCATTAACTGTTGGGTGGGGGCGATGATCGAAGATGAGGGGCAAATTACGGTGCCCGCGCGACTGTTGAGCGACTTTGTGAATTCCCTGCCTAAAGATCGCATCGATATGGAGTTGCAGACCAGAACGCAAACGTTGCATCTCCGATGCGCCCACTATGAGGCCAACATCAAAGGCATCGACGCCAACGAATTCCCGATTATTCCTACCTATCAGGGCGACTTGGACGCGCCTAGTGTCGAGGTGGAGCCTAGTAGGCTGCGCCGGATGATCGACCAGGTGGCTTTTGCGGCTTCGAAAGATGATAGCCGTCCCACATTTACCGGGGTGTTTACGCATCTGCAGGGCGATCGGCTGACGATGGTTGCGACGGACGGCTTTCGGCTGGCGGTGCGAAGCACGATTTTGGAGGAGCCCGCGGCCGCAGTATTGGGCGTTATTATCCCCGCCAGGGCGCTAAGCGAACTTTCTCGGATTATCAATGCTGTGGATCTCTCCGATGAGGATGGCGTAGAGTTGATTTTCACCGAGGCCCGTAATCAGATCATGTTCCATCTCCCCGGTGTCGATTTGGTCAGTCAGCTCATCGAAGCCAATTTCCCCGACTATAAAAAGATCATCCCCTCTTCATACAATACCCGAGCCGTGCTCGATACAGCAGAGTTTCTCAATGCTATGAAGGTGGCTTATCTGTTTGCCCGGGATTCAGCAGGCTCAGTGAAGGTGTCTCTGGAGCCTGGCGAACCGGGTAAGGTCATCCTTACCGCTACCAGCGCGGAGTTGGGTGATAATGTCTCGGAGATCGATGCGCTGATTGAGGGGGATGCCATGAACGCGACCTTCAACGCCAAATACATGATCGATGTGCTTTCGGTGATCGAGACGCCTCAGGTCGCGTTTGAGGCGGTGTCTGCCACCCGACCGGGCGTGTTCCGACCAGTGGGAGGTTCGCCCGAGGATGAGTATGTGCATGTCATCATGCCTATGAGCCCGCGTTAAGGTCTCGGGAAATTACGTCTACATGGCCCCTGGGTCGCGTCGTCTGCGTGGCTGTATGTAGTTTGGATCCTTGCTATCATGAGGCTGAGAGCCAGCATGTCAATTCATAAGTTTATGACCACGCGATAAATGGTCGCGTGGTGAAATTGTGGTGTAGCGTAAGGGCGTGTTCGTCAGGAGGATTTGAAACGATAATGTCCCAAATGCGATTTCTGAATCTCTTGGTTTTTCAGTCGGTTCCGTCCGTGTGAAACTATTCGCTATCTTGTCAACGGCCAGATTGTTTCTCAGGGACGTTACAACTCGATGCACTGCTCTCCCGGTCATCGATTCTGGTGGTGCTTATGATTGGGAATGTCGTTTGTCAGTGTCGCGTTGGGCGTTTGGTATCGGGTGATTTTAAGCAAGGCATTGGGCGAGGTGCATGGTTTTTCGGGCTGGCGCGGAGCTTTGAACTGGTAGCTTCCGAGCATGGTGTTTTGGGATGTGCTTTTTGCGGTGTTGGCGCTCCCACAAGTCATTTACACCAGCCCTTAAAAACAATCCCGTTTTTGTGCATCCGAGAGCATTTTTATCCCCACCTGCTTTGAAAATCAGATTTGGAGGACGCAGATGGCGCAAATTGAAACGGATGAACGCAGACAAGTAAAGAAAAAATCTGTGAAAATTATCTGCGGCCATTTGCGTTGCGAAGCATCGGTGTCATCAGCAATCCCATTTCCGTTTGTATCGGTGCGCAACAGCTCATGGTGATGGCTTTGAAAATAGCAAGCTTACTGCGCAGACGCGGATCTGGAATCCGCCGTTGGTGACCAGTCGAGGAACCTGCGGTATCGGCGCGGACAGACCCACAGTTGACCTGACAGGTCCCCAGCGTGAATCTATCATGTGGAGTGGGTGACGGGAAGGAAAAAATATCTCGTATCCGACAGGGCCGTTTGGGACCTGTCAGGTTGACGCTATACGTCCAAGTTCTGGACCTCGCGGGCGTGACTGGTAATGAATCGACGTCTTGGCGCTACCTCATCACCCATCAACATGCTGAAAATACGGTCAGCTTCAGCCGCATCCTGGATGGTCACCTGCAAGGCCGTGCGCCTTTCTGGATTCATGGTAGTCTCCCACAACTGTTCAGGATTCATCTCTCCCAGACCTTTATAACGTTGAATATGCACCTTTTTGCCATTGAAGCGTCGTAGCAAACGGTCCTTTTCCTCTTCAGAATAGGCGTACAGCTTTTCTTTACCCGAAGAAATGAGATAGAGAGGTGGTTGAGCGATATACAAATGTCCGTGGGTGATAAGAGGCTCCATGTACCGGAAGAAAAAAGTCAGGAGCAGAGTGCGAATATGCGCGCCATCCACATCCGCGTCGGTCATAATGAAGATATGATGATAACGTAAATTGTCCAGGTTGAACTGATCGCCGATACCCGTGCCCAAGGCAGTAATAAGCGCCTGAATTTCCTTGTTGCCAAGCGCTTTGTCGAGGCGCGCCTTTTCCACATTCAAAATCTTACCGCGTAACGGCAAAATTGCCTGAAACCGACGGTCGCGGCCCTGTTTGGCAGAACCACCTGCAGAATCGCCCTCAACAATATACAGTTCCGACTTGGCTGGGTCTCGCTCCGAACAATCCGCCAGCTTGCCGGGCAGGGTCATACTCTCCAGTGCACTCTTTCGAATCACCAGATCGCGCGCTTTTCTGGCTGCGGCCCGAGCTCGGGCGCTGGTCAGACACTTTTCAATGATTTTTCGAGCCTCGCGCGGATTACTCTCCAGCCATTCACTGAAAACCTCGGTGACCGCGGACTCCACTTGATTGCGGACTTCATTATTCAGCAACTTGACTTTGGTCTGACTCTCAAACTGCGGATCAACCAGCTTCACACTGATGATAGCCGTTAGTCCTTCGCGAGTGTCATCGCCCGAGAAATTGGGGTCCTTATCCTTGAGATAACCCTGCTTCCGCGCATAATCATTGATACAACGGGTGATGGCGCTACGCAGTCCGGTGAGGTGAGTGCCGCCATCGGGCGTGTTAATCGTATTGGCGAACGCATGCACCGATTCACTAAACCCATCGGTATACTGGATGGCAGCTTCGACCTGGGTGCCGTCGTCATACGTTCGCTCAACATAAACGGGTTCGTGGAGCGGATTTCGGTTTTTTGTGAGATAGCGGACGAAGGATGCAACCCCACCTTCAAAATAAAAACTCATCTCTCGCGGCTCTTTCGGGCGTTCATCCACCAACCGTATGCGTAAACCGCGGTTGAGAAACGCCATCTCTCGAAAACGATTGACCAGGGTCTCGTAATTATACCGGGCCTCAGGATCGAAGATGGTGCGATCGTAAAGAAAGTGCTGGTGGGTTCCCGTATCATGTTTCGCGGTTTTACCCACCACTTCGACATCTGTCACCGGCTTCCCTCGTTCAAAGCGTTGCCGATAGACCTTGCCATCACGCTTCACTGTGGAGACGAACCATTCACTGAGCGCATTGACCGCACTGACGCCCACGCCATGTAAACCGCCCGACACCTTGTACCCGCCGCCACCGAACTTTCCTCCGGCATGCAACTTGGTCATCACCACCGTTAATGCGGGCAGGCCCGTTTGCTTTTGAATGCCGACCGGAATGCCAGCGCCGTTGTCGATGACCGAAACGCTCTCATCTTTGTGAATAATTACATCGATACGATCACATCGACCGGCCATAGCCTCATCCACCGCATTGTCCACCACCTCATAAACCATGTGG
>WFTO01000380.1 GCA_015485435.1 Anaerolineae bacterium
TCATCATACACTTGCAAACGATACATGCCCACGTTACGCGCGCCAGTGACCGGATCGCGAGTAATGACGGTAGGCAACGTAATGTAAGGACCTCCGTCCTGTGGCCAGCATGTCAAAATGGGCAGACCTGCCAGTGTCGCGGCCTTCCCCGTTTTGATAACCTCCTGCACAGGGGCATTCTTGACGATCTTCGGCTTCAAACCCGCGCTTTTTAACGCCCCCAACATATCTTTGGCCCGTCCCAATGCCGGCCCCAATCCCTTGGGTAAGCGAGGATCCATAAGACGGGCCATTTTTTCGTTGAGCTCTTCTAATTCGCGCACCCCCAAGGCCCATGCCATACGCTGCGGATGTCCAAACATGTTGATCAGCACAGGCATCTCTGAGCCGATGACGTTTTCAAACAACAGGGCCTTGTTTTTCTCCAGCGGCGCCTTGCTGACCCGATCGGTGATCTCGGTGATCTCCAGGTATGGATCCACCGGGACAGAGATGCGAACCAGCTGATCGCCCTTTTCTAACAAGCGAATAAATTCGCGTAGATTTTTATAAGCCATGGATCGAAACTGCCTATTTCAGAGGATAGCGGCCGAATTCTTCCACTGCGTCCACCATAGCCAGGATATTCTCCGCGGGCACATCATTCATGATGGTGTGCACCGAGGCCACCATGTAACCGCCGCCGGGGCCTAGGATATCGATGACGCGCTTCACTTCCTGACGCACTTCTTCTGGTGAGCCATGAGGAAGAATATGATGGGTGTCGATTGCACCACAGAAGGTGATTTTATCACCATAGCGTCGCTTCAACTGCGGAAGATCCGCCATGCGCCCCGCAGAGGTCTGAATGGGGTTGAGGATATCCACGCCAATCTCAATAAAATCTCCCACCAGGTCCATGACATCCCCATCGGTATGGAAGAAAACCTTGGCGTCCGTGCGCTCTTTGATGAATGCGATGAACTCCGCATGGAAAGGCTTGAGATATTTTCGATACATGCGGGGTGAGATCAGCAGCCCTGTTTGGGAGCCGAGATCATCTCCGATCTTAATGATGTCGATGAGATCGCCGCATTCTCGTAGGAAATGATCCATCAACACCTTACAGTGATCGGTGATCTTACGCAATAACGCCACCGCAAAATCAGGATTCAGCGCCAGATTGAGCATGAACTGCTCCATGCCCTGCAACGCATGGGCTCGCTCAAATGGAAACAGAAGCCAGGGTGTGCCCATGATAGCGTATTGATTCTCCTCGCGAAGCCGCAATGCCTGTTCACGTACATGAGCCACGCGGGTGGGATCATTCATATCGGGCCAGTGTTCATAAGCCTCAATCTCTTCGATAGTCGTCGCATCCTTCAAAGGATGAACGCCAGGAAACCACTCCCCTGGCTCGATCTCAACCTGCCCGGTGCCCCATGAATCTATATAGGGCGTATGGGGCGGACGCTGACGATTGCGCTCCCGCACCCACTCGGGCTCCAGATCCAGCACGCCGCGCACATCGCTTCGTAATCGGATCATGGTTTCCTCATCGATAGCTGCCGTTCCTAATTCGGGCCAATCGTAAATGTACTCATCCGGCGCATCGATTCCAAGAAGCCTTTTCAGCTCCTGGTAAGGTTTCATCTTAATGCCTGTAGCGTTGCTTACGCCAATGATAATGGGAACCCGATCGGGCTCTTCGTGGTTGATGGCTGCAAGCACGCGTTCTCGCGAAGTCATGGACATGGTACGCCTCGGTAAATCAATGGAAGAAGACGAAAAGCGACTATTCCTTCACGTAAGGTTGACCATCAGCGGCTGGGGGCACAGTCCGACCGACCACCCCCGCCAGAACGACAATCGTAATCAGATATGGCAAAATCAACAGCCACTCACTAGGAATGGGCACCTGCGTCTTCCCCAGAATCTGCAATTTCGCCTGCAATGCATCGGAAAAGCCAAAGATCAGAGAAGCGCCATAAGTTCCCAGCGGCGTCCACTGGCCGAAAATCATCGCAGCCAGACCAATAAAACCCTTCCCAGCAGTGATATTCTCATCAAAACGCCCTACTGAGCCAATGGTGAGATATGCCCCACCCACTGCAGCGATCATGCCGCCAATAATCACATTGATGTAACGGATGCGGAAGACATTGATGCCCAGCGTATCCGCCGCTCGTGGATGCTCCCCAACCGCCCGCGTACGCAATCCCCAGCGGGTATACCATAGCATAAAATGCATGACAATCACCGTGAGGAACAAAAGATAAACAATGGCGTTCTGGTTGAAGAAAATGGGACCAATCACTGGTATCTTAGAAAGATAGGGAATGGCGATCTTGGCGAACACGCCGCCTGTATTCAAATCAGGATTCGGTTGCATGTATCGCTGACTGATAAAACTGGTGATCCCCAATCCAAAGATATTGATGGCGACCCCCGCAATAATCTGATCCACAAGAAAGCGGATGGCCAACACCGCCAAAATCAGCCCTAAAAAGGCACCGCTGACGATGGCGGCAAACAACCCCAGCCATTGACTATCCATTACGCTGGCCACCAACACTGCCACCATCGCTCCGATAAGCATTTGCCCCTCGATGGCGATGTTGATGACCCCTGAACGTTCACAAATGACACCACTAAGCCCGGCAAATGCAATAGGCGTGGCGGCGGCTACGGTGAAAGAGAGGATACCCAACAGATTGATGGCTTTGTTCCGGGTGGCCCAAACCAGAAACGCAGCAATAAAAATCAGAAAAACCAGCCCCAATGCCGTGGGTGCGCTCTTGAAACCGCGCCCTAACTGATATGCACCGATGGCGCCGGTGATGATGGAAAGCACAATCAGGGTCAACTGGGTAGGCAGCACCAGATCCGGCACTTCCATCGGCCGGTCCTTGGTAGTCGGATTCAGCTTCAAGGTGCTCACCATGTCGCCATCTGAGTTCAACACAAACAACGTAAAAATGGCTGCAGCGACGATCAAAAAGAAAATGCCAAAAGCAATCGCGCGCCGTCGCTCCTTTTTCAAAGCCAACAGAGAATCGGTTTGAGGATTAGCAGAAGTCGCAGTCATAAGCACTCAACTCGCAAAACGGTGATAGTAACCATGATTGGATGTTTATGAGCCCCAACTTGTCGTAAAGATGGGCGTCTCTTTTTCGGCCGGCCTACGCAGTCGATAGAGCCAGCGAATAATCTCGGGCGCAGCGATGAAAACAATCACCAACGCCTGAACAATTGTGATAATGTCGATGGGAATATGGGCCACGGATTGCATTCGGGTGGCGCCGTTCCGCAGGGTGCCGAATAACAACGCAGCCAACACAACCC
>WFTO01000381.1 GCA_015485435.1 Anaerolineae bacterium
CCCTCACAGCTCGCGGGGTGGTTCCCGAAGACCATCCACGCTACTTCCATACATTAAACCGCGAAGCGCTGGAGTTGATGAGAACCGAAGCGGATGTAGCCCTGGTCGTGGGCTCCCGTCTGGGTGAACTGGATGGCTGGGGTCGTCCTCCTGCCTGGAGCATGGAGACCGCCACCATCCAGATCGACGTTGAGCCAGCTCATATCGGGCTGAACCGTCCTGTAGATATCGCGATCGTCGGGGATGCCAAGGCCGCGCTGCAGGCTTTGCTCGACGAGGTAAAATCGTTGGGAAGCCCCAAGTCGTCCCCTGATATGGCAGCATATGATGCCCATACCCGTGCGTGGAAAGAAGAATTGGAGGAAGCGAAAGAGGATGCTGGTGATGGTGTCAATCCGGGCGCAATGATCGAAACGGTACGGCGCGTCTTCGATGGCGATGCCATTTTAGTGCAAGATGGCGGCAACACCAGCCTCTGGTTTGCCAGCTACGCGCCCATCTTCCGCCCGCGCACCTATCTTTATTCCGCTCATTTTGGCTTTCTAGGCACGGGCTTGCCTTATGCCATCGGCGCCCAATTCGCTCATCCCGATCGCCAAGTTGTTCTGGTCACGGGCGATGGTGCGTTCGGCTTTCACTTGCAAGAGATGGAAACCGCTGTGCGACACAACCTTCCCATCACCGTCGTTGTCGCCAGCGACGCCGGTTGGGGCATGGAACGCTCCTCGCAATTGCTGGCGCAAGTGGGGTGATTTGTAGAAACCGAACTCGCGACCACCGATTACACCTTTCTGGCCCAGGCCTTTGGCTGGGAAGGCGTGCAAGTCCGCGATCTGGACGCCTTGCAACAAGCCCTGGTCACCGCCAAATCATCTTCAAAACCGACTTTAATCCAGGTCGTGATTGATCCCCAGGCCAACCTGGCCCCACCTGGCGCGCTCATCTTCGCCTCCATGGTTTACCGGGCCGAAGATTAGCCCAACAGCGAAACATCCCCCCGTTCCAAAGCCTGACAGCTCCATGAACCCCTCATCCTCCCATCATCCCTCCACTCCTTTTTACAGGCAGTTGTTATGAACCCGACGCGCTCTCCCCACAGAGTGGCCCTCATCACTGGCGCTGGACGAGAAAAAGGCATTGGTGCGGCGATCGCTCGCCGACTGGCCCAGGTAAACGTCTCTTTGATCCTGACGGATCTGTGCGCCGCTCCATCCGATCATCCCCTTGCACCTCAGGGCGGCCAATGGCAAACCCTGCAACATCTGGCCGATGAATTGACTCGCTCCGCAGACATACAAACCCTTCCCCTTCAGGTAGATGTCACGGATCGCAACGCCATTGGCAACATGATAGAGCAGATACAAGCCGCCTTCGGTCGCCTTGATATCCTCATCAACAACGCTGGCGTGGCGGTAGGCCCGGCGCCTGTGGCACAAATGGACCCTTCGGCCTGGCAGCGAACGTTGGATGTCAACCTCACCGGCACATTTTATGTCACACAAGCGGCGCTACCAATGCTGATCCAAACCGCCAGCCAGACGGGACGGGGTCGCATCATCAACATGGCCTCCCTGGCTGCAACTCATCCGAAGCCATTTCTGGCGGCCTATGCAGCAAGCAAAGCGGGCGTGGTCGCATTTACCCGGGCATTGGCTCAGGAGATCGCCCAATTCGGAATCACGGTCAACACCCTGCTTCCTGGCGACATCGACACCGATTTCAAGCACTGGGGGCTGCAGCTTGAAAGCATGGTGCGACGCCAAGAGTATGAAGAGGTGTTGCAGGCAGCCATAGCCCAAATTCCCGTGGGCCGACTGGGCAAACCGGAGGATGTGGCGGCGGTGGTGGCTTTCCTCTGTTCGGAAGAGGCAGATTTCATTACTGGACAGGCCATCAACATCACCGGGGGTCGCGAGCTGGTTCAGGCCACGATGCCCAAGTAAGCCAAACAGCCATTTCCTGCCAGGATGCATGCCTACATCACAGCTTGCATCCTGGCAATTTCTCTAACCAAGACACTCGAGACTTGCGGACGCCATGCCCGAACAGAATGAAATCACCCAACCCGGTCCCTTGCTTTCTCCCCACGGACAGCTTACCCAAATTGGTTGGGCCCGGCGCCCTCTGCTCGACTGCAATTTGGAAAATGCACGCTTTTATCCCTTCTATCTGCGGCCATTGCAACGATTCCGCATCAAGAAATGGGACTATTATGGCGTCACCACACCAGAGGTCTTCTTTTCGGCCACGATTGCAGATCTGGGGTACGCGGGCACGGTTTTCGTGTACCTGATTGACTTCGCCAGCAAGACATATCATGAAGCCAGCAAAACCATCCCATTTGCACAGGGCGTCCGTCTGCCTCGAAACAGCGTCGACGGTGAAAGCATCTACGCGGGCAAAAAACAAAAGCTTCGCTTCTGGACCGAACCAGCCAAGCGACGAGTGCAGGTGGCCTGGATGAATTTTGCTGGCAAAACTCTGGAGGCGGATATCACCTTGAGTCACCCTCCTGACCACGAAAGCACGGTCATCGTCATCCCCATTGGCAACAAACGTTTTTACTACAACCGCAAGATCAACGCCATGCCCGCGTCGGGCTACCTCAAGATCGGCTTTCACCGCATCGATTTGGACCCGAAAACAGCGCTAGGCAACCTCGATTGGGGGCGAGGCGTTTGGGAATATGACAGCTTTTGGGTATGGGCCAGTGCATCGGGGAGATTGGCGGATGGCCGCACCGTGGGACTCAATTTCGGATATGGGTTTGGAGACAACCGTGCAGCCACCGAAAACACCCTCCTCCTTGACGGTCGCATTCATAAATTGGGCCAGATGGACATCCGGTATAATCCTCGGCATTTGATGAGTTCATGGTGGATGACCGATGAGGATGGACGGGTCAACCTGCACTTTCATCCCATCCTGGAACGGGTGGCCCGTACTCCTCTGGTGGTGATCGACTCTGAAGTGCACCAGTTGTTCGGACGTTATCATGGTCAGATCATCTCCGATGAAGGGGAACAGATCTCCATTGAAGGATTGATCGGTTGGGCGGAAGAGCACCGCGCGAGATGGTAAGAGCTGGCCGCGGATGAATTACCCTGCTGACGCGATTGTGGATATAATGAGAGATACGTTGACGGTCAGGGATTAATGATGAAGGATTGATGATCGAAGAAAGGTCTTGCATCAATCAGACATCTTTCATCATTAATCTTTGATCATCAATCATTTCCAACCAAAAGGGAGCCTGAATTGACGACCATCCCGACGCAGTGGGAACTGCCTACCCCGGTTCCCCATGCCCTACGCGCTCGATTCCCCCATTTACACCCTGTAATCATCCAGATTCTATTCAATCGAGGCATCACCGACCCGGAAGATGTAGCTGAATTTTTCGGAGAACGCGTTCGCCCAACAGATCCGTTCCATCTGCTGGGCGTTCCCGAAGCGGTCACGCGCCTTCGTCAAGCCATCAAACGGGGGAAGACCATCGCAGTTTATGGCGATTTCGACGCAGATGGCGTCACCTCGACCGCGGTTCTCGTGCAAACATTGCTTGCCCTGGGCGGCCATGTACAACCCTACATCCCCCATCGCGTGGATGAAGGATATGGCCTCAACAAAAGCGCATTGGCCTGGTTGAAAAAACAAGACGTCGATGTGGTGGTGACCGTTGACTGTGGCATTCGCGCGGTGGAAGAAGTGGCCTACGGCAAACGCATCGGTCTGGAGATCATCGTCACCGACCACCACTCCATCGGCCCCGAGGTGCCGCCGGCCGACGTCGTCATCAATCCCAAACTTCCTGAATCCACGTATCCGTTCCGCTATTTTGCCGGCGTCGGCGTCGCGTTCAAACTGGCCCAGGCTCTGTTGCGCGTGGAACAGCACAGCCCTATCGCCAACAAACCGGTGGCCTTGCAAGAAGAGGCGTTGCTAGACCTGGTGGCTCTGGGCACCGTGGCCGATATCATGCCACTAGTGGGTGAAAATCGCATGCTGGTGCAGCAAGGCCTGGAAAAATTACGAGCAGCCCATCGCCCTGGCATCCGGGCGCTGGCGCAACGTTCGGGCGTGCATCCCCGAGAAATTGACGCCACAGCCATTGGTTTTCGGCTTGGGCCTCGACTCAATGCCGCCGGGCGGTTGGAAAGCGCGGTGTTAGCCCTGTCTCTTATACACATCTCCGA
>WFTO01000382.1 GCA_015485435.1 Anaerolineae bacterium
CTCGGAGATGTGTATAAGAGACAGCCTACAATCGCAGTAAATGGATAGACTCGGTGCATGGGAGGGTGTGGGTTGAGCAAACATTGCGGAATGAAGATGGATGCCGTGAGAGACGTGCGCCTCTCATAAAATTATATGACAAAACAGGAACGCTCGAAAGTTTCGGGGCAACTTTCTTTGTTTCTGCATCAATCGATGGGAGGTTTGACCTGCAGCCAACGTTCATCGATGCGCTGAAAGACCCAAAGAGCCAGGGTCAACCACATCAACAGAAACATAACGCCAGCGAGAACCCACCAGGTGAAAAATGTGATGGCGATCATGCCTGCCAGAAAGAACGCCAGCATGGCCAGCAGCGCACCTTCCGAGCTCCGTTCTGGTGGTCTGTTGCGATATCTCAACCAGAAACCAAGCGTCATCCCCAGCACCGCGAAAAGACCGCCCAAGATCAGGATGTGAATGCCGTCCAGGAAGGGGATGTCGATAATCCATGTGCCGCAATTGCCTTCGAGGGCGGCCAGGGGATAGGCACTGCTCACGAAGACGCTGACCATGAGAAATCGTCCGCCAAAAACGCCATGTTCAGGGGACAAGGTTTTCTCGAGGACGAGGTGTTCGCCTGGCGTCTGGGCGACGCTCTCTTTGGTTTCGTCCACCAGCAAGAGGTGTCGTTGCGCAATGCGCCAACGCACGAAGCGTTTGATCGGACGATCGAGGGGGTTTTGTAAGGTTAGACGAGCATGTGCGGCCTCGTCAGGGGTGATGATCAGGGAGCACCGCAAAGTGGTGAGATTGTCGCCAACTTTTCCCGAATCAAACAAACTGGCTTCGAGGTTGGCCCAGGTGACGCCGCCTAAGAGCCAGGCGCCGACGAAGAAGCCGATGAGAAACAGGATGGTTCCCCATCGGCGTTGGAAACTGGCATGTCGTTCCATGCAACTATTCTACCACAGGCGTGGCGATGGAAGGCGAAACGACGATTTAGCGGGTTGGCTGTGTTGTTGAAAGTGGATCGGTAGTTTTGAATTGGCTCATATAGAGCTCGTAATAGAATCCTTGTTGTTGCAAAAGTTCATCGTGCGTGCCCCGTTCAATAATTTCACCATGATTGAGCACCAGCACCTGATCCGCGTTGCGAATGGTGCTCAATCGGTGGGCCACCACAAAGGTAGTGCGTCCGGCCATCAGCGCTTCCAGCGCAGCCTGGATTTGACGTTCGGTGCGGGTGTCGACGCTGCTGGTCGCTTCATCCAGGATGAGGATCCGAGGATCGGCCAAAATGGCGCGGGCGATGGCCAGCAGCTGACGTTGTCCCTGACTCAGGCCCGATCCGCGCTCGCCCAACATGGTGTCATATCCCTGGGGCAGCCGTTGAATGAAGTCATGAGCGCGGGCCATTTTGGCAGCAGCGATGACTTCCTCGTCGCTGGCGTCAGGTTTGCCGAAACGGATGTTGTTCATGACGGTATCGTTAAACAAGAAGGTGTCTTGCAGAACGATGGCGATCTGTTTGCGCAGACTTGCTAAAGTCACATCACGTACATCGATGTCGTCGATGCGTACCGCACCCTGACTCACATCGTAGAAGCGGGGAATTAAACTGATGATGGTGGTTTTGCCTGCACCCGTGGGGCCGACCAGGGCCACAGTTTCACCCGGATGGGCGTGAAGGTTGACGTCGCGAAGAACCGGCTCTCCAGGATTATATTCCGCCCAAACATGGTCGAAGACGACGTCTCCTTGAATGGGGGGCATTTCCATCGCATGCGGCTTTTCAACGATATCGGTTTCTTCGTCCAGGAATTGAAATATCCGTTCAGAACCTGCTATGGCGCTTTGTAGGTTGGTCCAAAGCACTGCAATCTGTCGGATGGGCTGATTGAAGCGTTGTGCATATCCCAAAAACGTGACAATCAACCCCAGCGATACCATGGTGCCGCCCAAACTTTTACCGCGAAGCAGGAGGATGCCGCCGACGGTGACCACGATAGCGATGGCCACATATCCCAGCGCTTCTAATACCGGCGCCAGTGCAGAGGTAAAGGTGACCGCTTTAATGTTGGCGTCGCGGTTGGCCGCATTGCTTTCGCGAAAGGCCTCGATATTGACATCCTCACGACTGAAGGCTTGCACTTCTCTGACCGCGGCAATATTTTCCTGCAACTCTGCATTTACATGGCCAATTTCCTGCCGCGTGACCCGAAACGCCTTGCGCGCTTGTGCACTCAACCACCAGGTCGCTGCACCCATAATCGGCAACATCGAGATGCTAATCAAGGCATAGACCCAATTTAACGAAATCATTTTCCAAACAATCCAGATGAGCAACACCGCCGAACTTAATACTTGCACCACGCCAAATCCAATCACTTGTTGGATGGTGTCGGTGTCGTTGGTCAGGCGACTCATGATATCGCCAGCAT
>WFTO01000383.1 GCA_015485435.1 Anaerolineae bacterium
CAACCACGCCCGCGCCAGAACCCACAGTCACCCCGGTCCCCACCGAAGGGCCCGCGCCGACGCCCCCGGGCCAAGACATCACTCAGGTTCCCTGGCAGCTTACGTCAATAGCGTCAGAAAAGCAGGCCCCCATTCCCGTGCTGCCCGACGCCCCTATCACACTCCTTCTCAACCTTGATGGCACTTACTCAGGTGATGGCGGTTGCAATACCTATCAAGGTCGCTACGAGATACTCGGCCCAGGTCAGATCCGGTTTGGCCTCATGAATCAAAGCCAAAAGCTCTGCGATCAGCCCATCATGGATCAAGAAACCGCCTTCTTTGACCTACTCCTCAAAGTCGACACCTATGTCTCGGAAGATATGCGACTGCGACTCATGACCAACGACCAGTGGACCCTGTTTTTTGAGAAAGTCCACGAATAACAAGAGAAGGGCCCAGCCATAACGCCTTCAATAAATCACGACACCCCATGACGCCGGGTGGCGCCCGCAGCCAAGGAAGTCAATCGTTGAAGCTGATGGGAACTTGCCACCTGGCGCTTTTCTTTTGTATCCTGAAGACACCCACATCGCAATCCATGGCAGGCCTTCTTATGAGAAGCTATTTAGCTAGATTTCTTCCATTATTGGCCATCGCAGCGCTCCTTTCGTTGGCCCTGGCTTATTGGGGACGATGGATCAGCCATCCCGTGGCTGGATTGAACATTCTGGGCGTGGACCTGCCCGAGTATGTCAAGTTCGTGCCAGAGGTGCGCTATGGCCTCATTCCCCTCAATAGACTCGTGTTCTTTGGACCGCCAGTTGCGCTCTCAGCAGGCCTGATTCTCTTCGCCAGTCTGCAAAGACCGTTGGCCTTGGGCCTGCGTATATTGGCGGGAGCCCTGTCTGTGCCCGTGGCCCTCTCCATGTTGCCCCCTGCTTGGACGCCGGGCATCCTGCTCACTGCAGAATTCCGCGCACAAACTATCGTCATCATGGCGTTAATTTTGGGAGCCTTTCTCATTCCTTTATGGAAACAATTTCTCCCAGATCGAGTGCGTGGCGCACTCTTCATTTTGCTCGGTCTGATAAACTTACCAGCGCTGAAAGCTTTTTACGATATCCTCCCCGCCCTGGAGAAACTGTATCATCACATGCTCAGCCCTGGACTGGCGCTCTGCTGGCTCACGCTCGGCGCAGGCTTTATGATTGCCACAGGCCTCTTGCTGATATTCATATCCCAAAATACCGAACATCGCACGGCCGCGGCCGGTTAGATCGGACGCGATTTCACCCTCATGGATTATGTATGCTAAACTAGATTGTTGGCCCATTTATGACATCTTGACCAACGCCAAACCCTTTATTGAAACATCACGAGATCATGACTGATAACCAACGGTACTCCGTCACTACGAAATATATCCTAATCACTGCCATCGTGCTTTTCAGCATGATGATCCTATCCTCCGGCTGCTTTGCGTCCGGATTTGCTGTGGGGAAAAACGTGTTTGAAGAGCCAAACACGGCGCAGCCGGTTCCCATAGACGCCCTAGAAAGCGGAGAGGCTGTCCGCACTGTGCCCCCGCCCGACAATTTCGATATTTTCTGGGACGCGCTGAAATTGCTCAATGAAAATTACGATGGCGACGTTCCCCAGGGCCGCGATGTCACCTACGCTGCCATACAGGGGTTGCTCCTTCATGTCGAAGGCTGTGGCGCCAATGGTAAACCTCCTGCCGAAATCATTCAGATCACTGGCGCCAAAACCCCCTCCGATGCGCCTGATAATTTCCAATTCTTCTGGACGACCGTAAATCAGCTTTACCGCGATTGTCCTGACGTCATGCCCGAAGAGACTTCAGAACTTACATATTGGGCGGCGAATGGCGTCATCAATCGTCTTGGCGATCGCTACACCATGCTCTTGCCCCCCAGGATCGCGGAAGATTTCCGCATTGACATGGAAAGCAGCTTCGAGGGCATTGGCGCATTGGTCGAGCCGGTGGATGAGGAAAAACGCACAGGCGTACGCATCGTTCATCCATTTGAGAATTCTCCGGCAGAAAAGGCTGGATTGCGCCCGGGCGATGAAATCATCGCCGTTGACGGCAAAGATGTCACCGACATGATCCTGGACGAGGCTGTGGGATTGATCCGCGGGCCCGCTGGCAGCCAGGTGGTACTCACCATCAAACGCGAGAACGAAGAGCCCTTTGACGTCACGATCACTCGGGCGAGGGTCGACATCCCCGTCATCGAATCGAAAATGCTTGATGACCAAATTTTCTATATCAAGCTCTATGAGTTCTCCGATCCATCCAAGAAGAAAATGGAAGAGGCATTGAAGCAGGGACTGTCAGAGGGAGCGAAAGCCATCGTGCTTGACCTGCGCGGCAATCCTGGCGGACGGTTAGACCGCGCAATCGAAATCGCCAGCATGTTCATCAAAGAAGGCGTCATTGTCAAAGAGACCGGGCACCGCAATATCGACCATGAGGCAACGGGCGACATGATTGTACCCAAAGACATCCCAGTGGTGGTTCTGGTAGATGGCGGGAGCGCCAGCGCCTCAGAGATCGTGGCGGGCGCATTGCAAGATTACAAACGCGCGCTTCTTATTGGCGAACAGACCTTTGGAAAAGGCTCCGTGCAAACCCTCTTCGATCTGAAAGATGGCTCCATGCTGCGAATTACTTCAGCCCATTGGTACACCCCTAAAGGACGACAGATCAACGGCGTCGGCCTCAGACCTGATCTGGTCGTATCACCTTCCTTAGACACCAACGAGGACTTACAGCTCGATGCAGCCATCGAATATCTGAAAAAACAGATCGATCGCTCACCCTGATGATCCCAATGAACATCAAAGTTGTCGCCACTAACCGAAAGGCCCGTCACGAATATGAGATCCTCGAGACCATGGAGGCGGGCATCGCTCTCACTGGCACCGAAATCAAATCAGTGAGAGAAGGCAAAGTCAGCCTAAAGGAAGGCTTTGCCATTATACGCGATGGCGAGGTGTGGCTCATGGATGTAAACATCGCGCCCTACCGACATGGTCACCGGGACAACCATGATCCCAGACGCCCGCGCAAACTATTGCTTCATCGCCGGGAGATCGATCGGCTTCAAGGCAAAATTCAAGAAAAGGGTTGGACATTGGTTCCCTTGAAAATGTACTTAAAAAACAACCGAGCCAAAGTAGAACTGGCCCTGGTTCGAGGGAAAAAGAAGTACGACAAACGAAAAGCCATCGCCAAACGAGACGCCGACCGCGAACTGCAACGGGCCTTAAAACGATATCAATGAGAACGCTACAAAAAACTCATCGAAATCTCATATTAGGCGTCAATATCCACACAACCCTTCATCCTACATTCAGAACCACAAAACCTATTGACACCAGCCTTAAAATGTGATATAGTACACACACAAAGTGATCCGTGCTTACAAAGTGCGTATCTCCTTGTAGTGTGTGGGAGGGAAAGCCCGACGTGCTGCCGCCGTCGGGCTTTCTCTTTGGAGTGCACCCCGCTCATTTTCGAAACAATAACGCACATTTTCGGGGATTGACAAGGGCATCATTGGTCAGTATACTTTAGGCGACCTTCTGGGTGAAGGAGTTTCTCCTCTGTGGGTGATTCAACACTACATTCCTGAACCCACTTTCCGAATCGCTCTCACTTCATCAAAAGGAGGTGAAGAAGATGAACAAACGTATGTGGATCGCGCTCAGCGTGCTGC
>WFTO01000384.1 GCA_015485435.1 Anaerolineae bacterium
CTTCACAGTCACCACAGCCAAAGGAATGCTTATGAGGAGGATCATTACCCAAATCGCCTGCCATCCCCGCGAGAACAAACGCAGGCGCTCTCGCCGGGCAAACTCCGGATGAAACCCCATGGATAGAAACACCCAGCTGCTCATGGCGACAATGCCGACCAGGTTCGTCAAAAAAAGCAGGCCCGCACCTAGAGCCGTTTGCCAGGATAAGAGCGCCAAGGCCATGCCGGCAGTCGCCAACGGAGGAATCAATGCAACGGCAATGGCCACGCCCGGTAGCGACGAGGAAACGTTTTTCCGGGCCAAGGCATAAGCGCCAGCAGCCCCCGCAGCCAGCGCCACCCCGAGATCGAGCAAGTTAGGGGAGGAACGCGCCAACATCTCGTCGGTCAGGCCATTCAGGGGGATGATCAACTCCAGGCCAAAGCTTACAATCAGGGTGATAAAAACGCCCCACCCGGTTGTCTTCATGCCCAATTTCAGCAATCTTGCATCCCCTTGCACAACCCCCAAGCCCATCGCGATAATAGCCCCCATCAGCGGAGCAATCAGCATGGCGCCAATAATCACTGCCGGCGCATTCAACATCAACCCCAGGGTGGCAATAACGGTGGAAATGGCAATCATTGTGATGAAGTCCCGCGTCGTACGCGCGTTCCGCCGAGACTCCCGATAAACCGTTACCTTTTCCGCCTCTGAAAGGTCTGGGGTGATGGCTGTCAGGATATCCCACGCCCGCCGGAAAATGGTCATTCGCTTAGGCAGGGGGCGCTTGATTACCAATACCGGAATCTGCGCTCGCGCTGCAACCTTTTCGGGGATTTCGCCAAATCGGATACGGTGGATTACGCTCTCGCGCGAGGCGCCAATAATGACGACATCGGCATGGATGGGAGACGCCATCTGCAAGATGCCTTGCTCGGGCGAGGGGGCGCGCACCACCCGATAGGAAATAGCATCTGCAGGCAACGAACGGTCCATTAAGACCTGTTGCGCTCGCTCCTCCAGCGCTTTTCGTGCTGCGCCTACGTCCTCATCGCTGGCGTGTTTTGGGACCACAGTCATCAAAATCACGCGGCTTCCATAAGCCCGATGAAAATCCTCCGCAAACCGAAATCCCAGGGTCACATTGGGTCCTCCGGCGCTGGGAATCAGCACGCGATGAGGCGGAGGCGCTGCCTGGTTCCCCCGCCATACCACGAGATCGCAGGGCACATCCATCAAAAGATCGTGCAGGGTGACATCCTCATCCACCTCACCTTCCTGCTCAGGGCGACGCCAACTCAAGGCTAGCAGATCTGGTTTGAACTCGGCCACCGCATCTCGAATTCCCCCAGCCACCGAATGCGCCACTCGTTGCACCACGCGCACGTCCACTTCCGTATTCTGAAACCGTTGGGCTGCTTCATGCAACCATGCCTCATCGCCCAACGCATCCCCCCCAACATCATCCAACTGCAGGTGCGCTTGTTGGATATGCAACAGGATGACCTGGGCATGTTCGCCGCGCGCCACCGGCAGGATGAAGGTGGAGAGGATGGCTGCTTGTTCAGGCCGCGAAAGAGGAACCAGGATTGTTTCCATGCTAGGGTTGGGCGCGAAAACGATTCAGTTTATCCAATTGAGCTTGAGCGATGGCGTCGGCTTGTGTCCGACCAGCCTCGGATTCGCCACCATCCGTTTTGGCGCCTACAGTGACAATAACATTGCCAATGGCGTTGCTGACCATAAATTGATATCGATATTCATAAATGGGCTTCTCGCCGGCGCGATAAAAAACCCGAAAGGCTCGCAACAAATCAGCGCCCTGGAGGTTCGGGGTGTATCGAGTCACTCGAATGCTTTCCGTGTCGACGCTTTCATTTTCGGCGATGTCGTGGGCGATGTCTTGCTCGGTGACAAGGAGGTCATTCTCAAAGGCATCGCGGGCATCCACATCCAGCTCGTAGGTGGTAATTTCATCCACGACGCCCAAAACATTTTGTTCGCTTGACGTTTTCACCGCCTCGGGATTCATGAACAGGACGGCGTTGTGTCCAGCATGCAGACTTACGTTGTCCAGCTTCCGAAAACCTTCCGGGAGGTCGGTCTGAATCAACGTCAATCGCTGTGGGTCCTCGCGAATCCCCGCAAAAGGCACGACAATAGGTGTGGGAGATGGGCTTGGCGTTGGAGTCTCCACCGCAGGCGCGCCACAAGCCCCAAACAGTAGGAGAGGGATAATCAGCAAGAAAACAGGCAGAACTTTTCTATCTATCATAAGCGTTTGGCATCCAATGAGAAGGATTGAACCGAGCGAAACAGCCTTTTGCTATGTTGAATCACGCCAGCTCGCCATTGACCAGGGCGCGCGCGATGTCATTATGGCGCTGTATCAGGCTGGGCAGTTCGAGATCCACAAAGTGACCATCCAGGATACGGGGCCGTCCTTGAATCACGACAAAATCCGCGGGCGTGGGATTGCAGAATGTCAATGCCGCCATGGGATCATGCAAACAACCCGCATAATCCAAACGATCCAACCGAAATGCCGCCACATCCGCGGCCATGCCCGGCGCCAGATAACCGATATCATCCCGTCCGAGGTTGCGGGCGCCACCGCGAGTGGCTATCCACAACGCTTCTTCGGCGGAAAGCGCGTCCGGCGCGCCCAGAACCCGTTGCAAGAGCATGGCCATGCGAGCTTCAGCAAGCAGATTGCTGCCATCGTTGCTGGCGCTACCATCCACGCCTAACCCTACGTTCACTCCGGCATCCAGATAGGCGCGCACAGGTGCGATGCCGCTGGCCAGGCGCATATTGGAGGTGGGACAATGCGCCACACCGGTTCCGGTGGCCGCGAACAGCTCGATCTCCTGGTCATTGATATGGACGGCGTGTGCGTGCCACACATCCTCGCCCATCCACCCCAGATCTTCAGCATATTCCGCTGGACGCCGACCAAATTGTTCAAGACAAAAGCGCTCTTCATCCAGAGTTTCCGCCAGGTGCGTGTGCAAATGCACCCCATAGCTACGGGCCAGGGCTGCGCTCTCTCGCATCAAATCGGGCGTCACCGAGAAGGGGGAACAAGGGGCCACCACCACCCGAATCATGCCAAAACGTTCCGGTTGATGATAGGTCTCGATGACCCGGCGGGTGTCCTTAAGAATAAATGCCTCATCTTCCACAACCCGATCGGGAGGCAATCCACCATCAGACTCCCCCAGGCTCATGGAGCCCCTGGCCGCATGGAAGCGCATCCCCAACTCCACAGCTGCCTGGATTTCATCATCGATGCGGCTGCCATTGGGCAAGATGTAAAGATGGTCCGAAGATGTAGTACAACCAGAGGCCATTAACTCAGCCATGGCCACCTTTGCCGACACATACACGGCCTCGGGCGTCAAACCCGCCCAGATTGGATAATGGGTCACCAACCAGTTGAAGAGATTGGCATCTTGGGCCGCTGGCACCGCCCGCGTCAGCGTCTGATAAAAATGGTGGTGGGTGTTAACCAAGCCAGGAATAACGATACGCCCACGGGCATCGATAACCGTATCGGCTGTTGAGGGCAACTCCGACGTTGGCCCCACCTGTATAATGACGCCATCCTCGGCATACAGACCGCCGTCTCGGATCTGACGACGTTGATCATCCATAGTAACTAAGACATCAGCATGTTGTATAAGAAGCGTGTTCATGATCATCCTTTTTTCGTTGACAGCGTGCAAAATATGAAATCAACCGTCTATGGATGTAAGTATAGAAGATCAGAGGACATCCTGCCAGCCTGAAATACATGAAGGCAACATGCGCAACAAAAAAGGGGAAGAGGGTGTGTTTCCTGTTGGGGACGCGCGCTAAAGAGACCTTCAAGGTCTGCGAGACCTCGAAGGCATGAATGCAACACATGCCAAACGATTAAAATATAACGACTTGCTCCCAATTTTGAACCGCACTCGGCGAAGATTCAGTTTGCCTTCACCCTTACCTGACGTTACAATGGGGCATCTTGCATGTTCGGACGTTTCACCTATGAAAAAACCAACTCTATTCTTTTTGCTCATCGCCTTGCTTTTGATGATCGGCGTTACTCTGGGGAGCGCTTTGCCATGGAAGTTGTTGGCAGCCCCCGAGGACGCCATCCAGCTCGCCAACGACAGCGGGGTCATGGGGCAAGGGTTCGATGGCTTGATTGGCAAACGGAGCCTTGCCGTGCGGCTGGAATTCGGAGCCGCCGCGAAGCCCATCCGCGTAGATAATGTATTGGTATTTATGTCGCCACAGGAAGGCAGCAACGATAGTTTTCCCATTCGTGTGCGGCTGGAGCGTCCGGCTGGCGTCCAGCCGGGCGGTGCAGTCATCACCTCCAAAGTCATCCGCCTGCCGGTGACGCAGCCTGGGTGGTATGCCATTCCCATCAATTACCTCTATGAATTCGATGATCCGGCCATGATAATTTCATTGTGGTCAGAAGATTCCCCCTGGAATACGCCCCCCCTGCTGGGATTGGATGATAGCACCACCATCCCCCGTTACTACAACTACTATGGAGAGGACTTCAGTAACTGGGTGGAGCATTATCAATTCTGGCCAACACCCGAAGCCGTGGGGAATCTTATGA
>WFTO01000385.1 GCA_015485435.1 Anaerolineae bacterium
CGTTAGAACCGGAGTGCGAGAAAAGAGGGTGACCAGTTGAGCGTCGCTTGGAATGATTTGCAGACGTTCTGTGGCCATGTATTCGGGCTCGGCCGTGCTGCCGATCACCCAAATTGCGGCGACAGTGACCAACGGCAGCAACAAAAAAAGCCACCATCGTCGCGTCACGATTTTCAGGAAATTGGCAAAGGTGTTTTCGGGAGATTCGTTCATCGTGGATAGCTCTATGCTCAAGATTCAGGGCAGGTAACCCTGGATGATACTGGAGAGGGTTTCTATTCGTTGGTCCCAGGTATGTTGACGGGCAACATCCTGGCGTTTTCTGCGCATATCAACCATTTCTTCTTCAAGCGCCTGTTCGATGGCCAGAACAAACGCTTCTCTATTATCTTCGATCCGGACGACATCTCGAAATTCCTGGACCGCGGGAATGCTGGTCGAGACAATGGGCCGTCCTGTGGCGAGATATTCGTATAACTTGAGGGGGTCGATGTTCTCGGTCCAAAGGTTATGTGCGTATGGCATCAGCGACACATCGAAAGCGTGCATATACGCGGGCAGGTCCTGGACGGGCTTCGCCCCCAAGAAGAAAACGTTGGGCATTGCACGAAGTGCATCCAGGCGCTCAGGTTGCTTAAACAGCACCGGACCGACAAGGATGAGACTCCAATCGGGCCGTTGTCTGGCAATGTATTCCAGAAGATCGATATCGATTTTCTCATTGATGGCGCCAGCGTAGCCGATGCGAGGCGGAGACGATGATAGGATGTCGGCAGGAAGTTGCTGTGGGGCCCGGGAAAAATGGTGAAAGTCAACGCCGTTCGGCACCACATAGATGTGTCGATTCCAGGCAAGTTTGCTTTCTCGCAGGCGGGGAGAGGTCACAAAGACCAGATCAGCCTGCTGAAGCAATTTACGCTCCATACGCAAGATTCGCTGAGCGTGTTCATGTCGTTGTGGCCCCGGCGAGCTCAAGGCATAGCCGGCATATTCATCGACGGCATGATAAATCACCAATTTTTCATCCAGGCGTCCGACCATTTCACCCAAATCATATCGAAAGACCCAAAGGATAGGATGAGCCATGTCCAAGCGGGCCAGGGTGCGACGCAGATGCCGCTGACGCAGCGCAAAGGTCAACTGTCGCAGCGGTGTTTTGCCAGAAATAGGATACAGGTTGGGGCTGCGGTAGACCCACAGGTTTTTCATGGGTGAAAACAAAGTCGATCTGCGCAAGACCGCCAAGCCTTGCTGGCGAACATCCGCCACAACCGGCCGCAAGTAAGGCGTCGGCTCCACAAAGAGGATGCGGTTTTTTCTGGCCAGCCGGGTCATGATCTGATGACGGTTCCGCCACAAATGATGCCAGCTGGGATCTGGGGCGAAGCAGACAATGTTTTGGCCGGAAAGCATGGTGTCTTGCTCCCTCTAGGTCACCACTGCGAGATCATCCCTTGATGGAATCGGTGAACAGTGCGCGATAGGCGTTCGAGAGCTGCGCCCCGATGGTGCGCCAGTCTCTCGCCTCGGCGAACGCACGCGCCGCCTTGCCTATTTTGTCCAGGGGCAGATTTCGAGCCGCTTGCAACACGTTTCCTAAATCATGCTGCTGAGGATGAAAGAGCAGGCCTCGTTCATTGTCGCCAAGCAGCTCAGGGAAAGGCCCGATCGCGGGGGCAATGATTGGTTTGCCGAAGGAGAACGCCAACAGGGCGGCTCCGGAGGTGGTGGCGTCTCGATAGGGCAAGACGCAGATGTCGGCGGCATTGCAAAAGAGTTGGATATCCTCAGGTGGAATGTATTGCGGGAATAGTCGGATGTCAGGATGATCGCCTGCGAGTTGTTGTAACCGTTGGGCATAGGCATCGTCGGTAATTTGTCCTGCCAGCAAGAGCAGGGCATCGGAGATGTGGCGACGCAAAAAGGCGGCGATCAGTTCATCCAGGCCTTTGTATGGACGCATTTGCCCCAAACAAAGATAAACGAATCGGTCAGATGGAATCTGTAGCCGCCTCCTTGCTTCCTCTCGCGAAACATCTTGTGGATAAACATCGATATAATTCCCGTGGGGGATGACAACGACGCCTTCGGTGCGGCCATACTGTTTTGCCACCTGCTCCGCAGCGAAGTGGTTGTGCACATGTAGCAGGTCCGCATGAGCAAAGATCCAACGGTTGGCATGTTGATTCAGGTCGGGATGCTGTCCTTCGTGGTGGTTCAGGTTATGAACTGTGTAGACGATTTTACGCCCATGTCTTTGCACGTACGCCAGCTTGCGCAAAAGCACATCGAGCTCTTGGGCGGCGCGTTCATAGGGCGTTGGGCCATACGTATACAGTAGCTCAATCCAGTGAAGATGCAGAATCCGCCAACGCGGATCAAGAAGGATGCGCGGCCATGACAGATGGCGATGGATCGCAACTCGCAGGCGGGGGTCGGCCTCCTCGATGCCGCGTGCGAGCAGAGCGACATATGGATTGAGGCGAACGCGCGAGAGGAACAGGAGATGCATCATGATTGACGGGCCGCCAAGCGTCGGGTGGGGCCAAACCGGGCCATTAAGCTGATAGAAAGTTGCCTGAATAGGCTATCAACCCACCACATCATCAGGACATAAACCACCATCATCACCACACCCGCCACCAAGAATGGGAACAAACGATGTGGCGTGGGCACAAAAGGCATGATCAACCAGGCAATCCAGGCGCTGAAGATAGCCACAGCCGAGGCTGGCCCAAGCGTCTGCACATACGTCCAATAGCTTCCACCGATCAGGCGCCGGGTTAACCAGGCGGCAATACCGAAATCAACAACCGCCACGACCGCGCTCAAAATGCTGACGCCGACAATCCCCTTCCACAAAATTGCAGGATAAAGGAGCAAGGCCATGGTAATGAAACGCCACAGCGCCAGGGCGCTCAGCCACTGAGGCTTGCCCATGGCCCGCATAATCGGCCCCATATTCGCCGCGATGGAACGGGCAAATCCATAAATCGTCAACCACTGCATAGCCACAATAGCATCATCCCAGCGCCCCAGGTAATACTGATGCACAAAGGTGGGGCCAAGCACAATAGTCGCCACGGATATCGGCGCCGCCAACAAACCGATCGCATGGATGGTCTGGAAGAAGATACGGCGAATGCGCTCCTGTTCTTTTTGGATTTTTCTGAACGCTGGGAACATGACATTGCTGATCAGCTTGGTCATATGGGTGGCGGGAAGGTTACTAAGCCGATAAGCGAGGGTATAAAACCCCAGAGAGGCGGCGCCCAACATCCGCCCCACCATTACATCATCGATGTTGGTGATGCCAAAAATAAGCACCCGACTGCTGACCACATGCTTGCCGTAATCGAACATTTCCCACCAGATATCACGCTGAAATCGCCAGCGGGGACGCCAGGTGGTAAAAAACCAAACCAGGATGTTGCGTAAAATGCTGTCGGTGAGATAGCCCCCCACCATGGCCCATACCCCAAACCCGGTGAGGGCCATGGTGATAGCCACAAGGCTATTGCCCATCCCCGCGATGATCTCGGGGATGGCTTTATTGCGAAAATCAAGGTTCTTTGCCATCAGGGTGTAGGGCACCTGCCCGATGGCGTTGATCAGCATGGTGAGAGCCAACACCCGCAAGATCTCTGTCAGTCCGTTGGCGTCACTAAAGAACCGCTCGATAAAGGGTGCGGAGAGAAAAATGATGCCATAAATCAGCACACTGGCCGTGGCCAGCGCAATGTAAGCCACGTCCGCGGCCACATCAGTGTCATCCCCCTGTCGATACACCAACGCCGCCGTAATGCCCAGATCGCGCAAAAAGTCAAAGGCATTGATGGCCAACCAGGCCAATCCCACCAGCCCAAAATCGCTTGGCTCCAGCACGCGAGCCAGCACCAGGGTGACGGTGATAAACGCCAGCACCTTGACCACGGCCGTAGATAGGCCCACCCAGGCAGCGCTCGTCGCGACCTGTTTTCGGAAACTCATGGCGATCTTTTCCTGCCAATGACGATGAGATCCCGGGCAAGCAAGGTAGGCCAGCGATGACTCAATCGCTCATACCAGGGCCGTATCCAACGGTGCCGCATCCAGGCTGGGTACAAACCTCGCACCCACATCGAAGGAGAGCCGTCCACGTGTTCGATATCAATGTGACGCGCCGCCAGCCACTCTCTGATTTCGTTCAGGGTGAAGAAGCGCAAATGGGTGAAGTCCGTTGGCGTTGCAGGCACATAGGGAAATCGCCCACGCAAAAGCCACCAACGGTGTCGCCAATGGCCAATATTCGGCAGGCAGAGGATGAAAAGTCCGCCTGGTTTGAGGATGCGAGCCAGCTCATCGAAGGAACGCGCGGGATCGAAATGATGCTCAATCGCGGAATCGGAGACGACCACATCAAAACTGGCGTCAGGCCAGGGGATGTCTTGCTCGGCAATATAGAGTTGCGACGCGTTCAAGCCTTTGGCCCGAGCGCGTCTCGTGGCCTCTTGGGTCAAGTCGGTCATGACCACATCGGCGCCACGCTCCCTGACCATGCGTTCAGCCAGCATACCCGGACCGCCATCCAGTTGAAACACGCGCTGGCCAGGCTGCACATAAGGCAACATCAGGTCGAGACGACTATGATCCACGCGATCGTCTTTGGCGGCCCAATAGGCCTCATACCAGGCGACTAAATCCATATCAATGTCCTGTAAGGCGCTTGCAATGCGGCGATCTGGCCCGGTCTCATGCAATCGTTCTCGGCCAGAAGATGAACAAAAGGTGTTTGCAGCATCAGCGCGTCACCAAGGGGAAGTAAAGCCGGGGATCATGAGCGAAGTCAAAAGTGAGCTGGTCGCCAGGAGCGATGGAGAAAAACACCATGCCCGTAGGACGCGCACTCCAATAGGCTGGCGGGGGCGTCTCTCGCAACTGGTAAGAGCCGGTCTCTAAATCGGCGAAGTGATAAGCGCCATCAGCTCCGGTGGTCTGTTGCTTGAGCACAAGGCCATCTTGTAGCAGCTCCACGGTGGCGCCCGCCAACAATGGTTCGCCCGTATCATACCGACGATTTCGGTTGACATCTTCGTAGACCACGCCGCTGACCTCGCCCAGACTGGGCAGCGGTTGATAAATGATTTTGAGCTTGGGACGCTTGTTGATGTCTCCGTATTCCGACGTCAGGAAGGTGCGAGCAGAGCTGCTTCCGGCCTGGCTGACATTAAGCAGCAGGCCATGATTGGTCGTCGGGTCTGCCACCCAGGAGCGTACAGCGTCCAGGATATTCACCTGGACGTAGCCAGGCGTTGCTCCCTGGAGAGGCAAGGAAGCTATTGGCGTCGCATCGAAATCCCCGCCCGGATGCTCCCAGGGTTGGCCGGACGCAGCCTGATTGTAGGTCACCGCGGCCTCATCCCAGTCTTTCTGCAGAGGGAGAAGATCGATGGTCATGTCTGGACCATTGGCCTCATCATAAAGGTAAAGGTAGGCGGAGGTGATCTGGATGTTGTCGGGCAGCATGCCTTTGAGATCGAAAGCAATCAATGAACGTTGCACACCGCCCGCCCGCAAATAGGCGTTGGTGTTTCCACCATAATTCGAATCTGGCGCCCATTGGTTGATCCACGCATCTTTCACGCCCTGATAACCATCCTTCCCTCGTTGTAAAACCAGCTCCACCGGCATGTTGCCGCGATTGGGGAAGATCTCTAACTGAGTGACCCCTTTGGGCACAGACACATACAATTGCCCGTTTAACGGCGTCAACGCCTCAATATTCGAACCCTGGGCGTCGTTGGTCTGCGAGATCACGTAACTTGCGCGCGGATCAAAGCCCATTCGCGCCAGATCGAAGTTCAAATCCACCTGGGCGCTATCTCGCACCGTTGCCAAAATCCGCTCATCATTGGGCGATACATCCACATCGACTTCAGTAAAGGTGCGCCAAGGATCCCATTTATGCGCATTGATTGTCAACCAATAAAAGGCTTTGGATTCATCGGTGCGGATGCGGAGAGACGTAGGATTGGCATTTCGCACATAGTCCTTCATGAAGTTGACAGCCCAGGCGCCACCATACGGTGCAGTTTGATCGGGATCGTGATCCCCATCGTACCAACGAAGTTCGATTTGCACCGGATCCACCGCCATGATGGCATCATAAAAGTCTTGTGCATGATGTTTGGGAACCACGGTGTCGGAGATGCCATGCACCACGGCGATGGGAACATTCTTTAGGTTCGAGGCCAGTTCTTTGGGACTGCGTCGATCATATTCGAAGGGAATCTCCCATGGCGCGCCCCCTGTCTCAGTAATAATCTGAGATTGGCGATAGTCGCTTACTTCATAGAACCAATCTCGCAGATCGGTAATGGCCATATGAGTGACGGCAGCAGCGAAGGTGTCGGGATATTTGGCCGCCATCATGCCCGCCATCATACCTCCCATGCTGAATCCGCCCACATACACCCGGTCTGGATCAATCTGATAATGAGACTTCATGTAATCCACCAGTTTGATGGCGTCATGCTGACTGGTTAGTGACGCCAGGGGCTGACCACCGGGCCCCAATGCATTCTTGCCGCGTTGGCGGGGCGAGACAGCGATCCATCCCTGTTCCAGCGCCGCGGGCGTGTAATCGGTAAAGAAGGGATCGATGGGCGCGCCGCGCCACCCATGAAAGAGCAGCAGCATGGGGCTGTTAGGCTGCCAATCGTAGGGCTCTAGCACCACAGCATCCACCAGATTGCCGTTCTCTCCGGGGAAGAGGATATCGACAAAGCGACCGCCTTTGATATCGCGTCCCTTAACCAGAATTGCCACATAATTTGCACCCCAGTTATCGGTCGTGCCCGCTGCCGAAAGGGTGACAATATTGACGCCTGGTTTGATAGGAACACGGTCCAGGTCAAGGGGGTATTCGATGATGTCGGAGGGGCTGGTATTGGCGCAAGTGCCATTATCGTCAGGTGGCGGGGCGTAACCGGTATCCACCTCGTTGATGTAAATAGGATGACGAGCAGTGTCGCCGGCCCGAACATTGGAGCTGCGCAACAGCAACGTCGCCTCTTCAATCACACCCGTGTAAGGGATGGAAATGGCAATGTTGGCGGTTTGATACCAGTTGTATACAGGATTTTCTTCGGCAGCATCCCATCGAAGTGCATAACAGGTTGTGTCCTCATAGGAAAGCACTTCAATGAGAGCGCTCTGTTTCTGTGCTTGTGCAGAAACAGGCGTTGACATGGACCAAAAGAAAAGACCAAACAACAGGCCCAGCAGGCCGCCGGCGAGGAGCAGACGCAGAAACCGAATCGATACGTTGAGAAATGGCGAGGTTTGCTTAGAGTTGGTGGCTTTCATAGTTGGCTCGTGCGAAATGAAAGATAAAGACTGATAATTATACCTGTCAGACATTGCGCCATCCAAAAACCAAAGAAAGACTTATGAACGTAAATACAAATTGGATGCAACGCGTGTGGCAGTCAGTCCGTCGGCGGAAGCGATTCGGACAATGACAATCATGGCCCCTACGCCTTGAAGACGCAGATCATTCCAAATTCACATTCTCTGAC
>WFTO01000386.1 GCA_015485435.1 Anaerolineae bacterium
GGCATGAGGTGCCTGTTGATTTGGAGGATTTGGTTTCCTGGAGGTGGACAATGATTCTGGCGTGTGCGGATCGATGACCGGCTCTGCTCCAAAGGTTGCTATATTGCTTCCTTCGCTGCGGGGGGGAGGCGCTGAGAAATCCTTTCTCAATCTGGCCCGTGGTCTTGCCGAAAGAGGCATGACAACTGAGTTGGTTCTGATCAGTGCTGTCGGCCCTCTCATGGCCGATGTGCCGCGCAATGTGCGTGTCGTGGATCTAAAAGCGAGTCGAGTGGCGCTGGGCCTGCCAAAGCTTGTGAGCTATCTTTCTCGATCGCGACCCAGTGCGCTGCTTGCAACGATGGATCATCTCAACGTTGTGGCGCTGTTGGCGCGCCGTATCGCCGGGGTAGACACGCGCATAGGTGTCCGGACTGCTACAGTAATGTCGCAGGCCACCCGGCACAGCCATTCAATAAAGCAACGACTCGTGCCTATCCTTGCACGATGGACATACAGGTGGGCGGATTGGGTAATCGCTGTTTCCGATGCTGTGGCAAAGGATTTGAGCCAGATCATACGATTGCCGCGATCAAGGATCCATGTGATCCACTATCCTATTCTTTCGGATGAATTCATTGGCAAAATGCAAGAAGCGCCCAGCCATCCGTGGTTTACTGACGGTGGGCCGCCGATTGTCCTGGCGGTGGGCCGGTTGGAGCGGGTGAAGGATTTCCCTACCCTGATCTTAGCGTTCAATGAGGTACGTGCTAAACAGGATGCAAGGCTCGTCATAATGGGGGAGGGAACGGAACGGCCGCGGCTGGAACGTTTGGTAAAAAAACTGGGGCTTGAGGAAAATGTGAGCCTGCCGGGCTTCCAAAATAATCCCTACGCCCACATGGCGCGCGCCGCAGTCTTCGTGATTTCATCCCTTTATGAGGGAATGCCAGTGGCTCTTGCAGAGGCCCTCGCCTGTGGAACGCCTGTGGTCAGCACTGATTGTCCCGGGGGAGTACGCGAGCTCTTGGCAGGCGGTCTTTACGGGCGATTGTGCCCTGTTGGGGATCCACACGCGATGGCAGAGGCCATTCTGCAAAGCATGAATGATCCCCACCCGGCCCACTTGATGCGGTATCGGATGTCGGATTTCTCGGAGGAGCGGGTTGTTGATGACTATATCAAGCTGTTGGGATTGGATACGGAAGCTCTCTCCAGAAGGAAATGAGCCAAGGCAGCGCTCGCGGCGAGTCGCCATTTGCCCATGCGGGGGATAGCGCTCGACTGGTGAGGAAGAGTTTGTGCCAGTCGCATTTGTTAAAGGATGGTGCCGCTCGAATCATCTGCGTGAGCGAAGGTTATGAATTGGCGTAGGATGTGAAAGACGTGAAAGTCTTACATGTGATCACAGGGTTGGGAATCGGTGGTGCAGAGATGGCTCTGTACCAATTGCTTTCAAGAATCGACCGCACGGAATTTCACTCATCGGTTGTCTCCTTGATCAGGCCGGGGAAAATGGGGGTTCGCATTCAGGAGCTGGGTATCGAGGTGCGATCTCTTAATATGCCTCCGGGGTCCCCGCGTCCCGGGGCGCTTATTCGCCTTAGAAGGATGCTTCGGTGCGAAAAGCCGCGCATTGTTCAGGGCTGGATGTATCACGCCAATCTTCTGGCCTTGCTGGCATCGATGGGATGGAGGCCGGGCAAGGTCTTTTGGAATATCAGGTCGTCCAGGATGGAGATGAGCCATTATCGTTTCCTTTCGGCTTGGACCGTGAGGGTTTCCGCCCCGCTCTCGAGATATGTCGACGTTGCGGTGATCAATTCCCTCGCCGGGCGGCGGGATCATATGCGCATGGGTTTCAGGCCTCGGGCCTGGGCATATGTGCCTAATGGCATAGATACTGACAGGTTTTGTCCCAATGAAGCCATGCGCGAGCGGGTGAGGGCCGAGCTTGGGATTGCCCCTGATCATTTCGTCATCGGAATGGTTGCTCGATACGATGCCAAGAAAGACCATGGAAATTTTCTCAGGGCTGCAAGCCTGCTTGTGCGAAAACACCCCGGGGCTCGATTTGTCCTTTGCGGAAGGAAAGTTGAATGGGACAATACAGCATTGAGCGCACTGATCAGCGAGCTGGGTTTGGGGCGGCATGTGATCCTGTTGGGTGAGCAAGAGGATACACGTCGCATATATCTCGCGCTAGATATCCACACCTCCGCTTCTGCTTTTGGCGAAGGCTTTCCGACGGTAGTGGCTGAGGCCATGGCATGTGGAGTTCCATGCGTTGTGACGCGTGTGGGCGACTCGCCTCAAGTTGTGGGTGTTACTGGGGTTGTCGTGGAGCCAAGGAATAGTGATGATCTGGTGAGAGGTTGGTCCCGGCTGATCGCTATGTCCAGGGAAGAGCGCCTAAGATTGGGAAAGGATGCCCGGGCGCGTATTGAGCGGCTTTACTCATTGAGCCGGATGATTCGACGATATGAGCAGCTATACAGAATCCACGGGAATGAGGATGGGCCCATTTATCAGACCGAGGGCTTAGACCGCTAGTTGACCGGCCAATTCCGGGGTCCCGTAGTTCGGCTGGCCAAGGAAATTTGGACACGAAAAGCGTCGGAATTATGCTGGACTGAAAACC
>WFTO01000387.1 GCA_015485435.1 Anaerolineae bacterium
GGTTCGGGAGGCTCCTCTGTAGCAGCCATCTGCCAAGCGGCGAAGGCGTCAACGCGTCCCGCGCCTTGTGAATTCAAACTTTCCTCTAAGTCGACAGCAGTCGCTTTAAGCAGATTTTTGATCTGCCGAGGGGTCAACGCGGGATTGGCAGCCAACAGCAAGGCAATGACGCCTGCGGCGTGAGGCGAAGCCATGCTTGTGCCAGAAAGAGATGTGTAGTACGCATTGATCTGACCGTTTCCCAAAGATGTACCGTTGGCCCGAGCAGCGATGATATTGACGCCGGGCAACACCACATCGGGCTTGACTCGACCGTCAGAGGTTGGGCCGCGAGAGGAGAAACTGGCCACCTCATCAGCATCCGTGCTGGCCCCCACCGTAATGACCTCTCGAGCGCAACCTGGCGAGCCAACGGTCCGAGGCATCGGGCCGCTATTACCAGAGGCCACCACGACAACGACGCCTTGCCCCACGGCCGCATCACATGCTTCTGACAGGGCGTCCGTGCCATCGCAGTTGGCGTCGCTACCTAAGCTTAAATTGATAATCTGAACACCTTGCTCAACCGCCCAGTCGAGGCCAACCATGACGTCACTCATCAAGCCGCGACCGTCGTCGTCTAAGACTTTTGCAATGTATAGATCGGCCTTGGGGGCAACGCCGCGATATTTACCACTGCTGGCCGCCCCCGTGCCGGCTATGATGCTGGCGACATGGGTGCCATGACCATTGCCATCTTGAGCCGATCCCTTGCCCGAAATATCAATGCTTTCGCGAATACGTTCCTGCAAATCAGGGTGTTCCAGATCGCAGCCGGTGTCCAATACCGCCACGCGTACCCCCTCCCCCTCATTTCCCTGCCGCCAGACTTCCACCGCCCGGATATGAGGCACCGAAACATCCAATAGCGCGTGGACGGGCATATCATACCAGATGCGTTCGATGTTGGGATCTTCTGCCAGGGAATAAATAGTTTCCGGGGTGGCCTCGGTTGCGATACAGGGCAGCAACTTCAAGGAATGTTTTGCTTCTAGGCTTTGCAGCATGGCGCCGGTTGCCAACGCTGCGCCATCATAAGGGCGATAGCGAATGATGATAGGGATTTTGGTCGGTTCCGCCTGGGCGGTGGCCAGGGAAAGAACCTCTCTAAGGTTGGGATGGATTTTCGCGCTGGACATGGTAACCTCTTAGAGCACGCGCATTGTCTGATCTGGTTCAATTCGTAAGACCCAAGGCTCTGCCGACAGCGCCATCAGCACGCGACCAGGCGCTTCAACTGCCAGCGATGGAAGAAGCTTCAATTGTCGCTTGACATGACAACCTGCACCCACCACCGCCTGTTCTACTTCCGGAGAAAGTGACTCGACACGAATAATTGCTGAAACCGTTTGGCTGGGATGTGTTTGTAAATAAGACCAGAATCCAGGTGGAAATTTGCCGGGGACAACGTCGGACATAAGAGCATCATAAGTGCATGTCCGGGAATTTGTCAATCGTACAACAGACGGCCACAGATGGGGCATTTGACCAATTCACCAGAGCGCACCTGCTGTACGACCGAAGTCGGCAGCGAGGCGCCACATCCGCCGCAGCTACGATGGCTTAGCTTGACCACGGCCAAGCCCCCCAACCTTTTTCGCATCTGTTCATAGCGATCGATCTCCTTCGGATCGAGCTGTTTTAACACCGACTCCCTTCGCATTTTCAATGCCCTGGCATGGGCCACGATGGCCTCCTGCTCTTTTTCTAGCTCGGTGCGCCTGCGCAGCCACGCCGATTTTTGCGCCTCAAACGTCTGCTTCAATTGTTCCCAGGTTTCCTGACTCTGCTCTAATGCGATCATGGCTTCAAGCGCCCGTTCCTCCAACGTTTCGAGATGCCGCTTGAGAGATTCCACATGCTGCTGTCGCGCCAATTGCTCTCGGGGATCTCCCACGCGTCCACTGTAAAGCGCTTTTTCTTCATCTTGGATCTTCTTACTTTGCTCTGTAATGGCCGCTTCCCTGGCCCGTCGCTCCTTTTGCCAATAGGTCACTTTTGACTCAGCCTCTTTGACTTCCGCCGCCAGTTTTTTCAATGTTTCGGGAGGAGCCATTGCCTGCTTATTTTCTGTAAATTTCCTTCTGTCCGCATCCAACTCCAGATCGATTTTCTGGATCGTCGCCAGTAATTTGATGGTCCGCATAGTCATCCTTGGGGAGAAAAATGAGATTGGCAACTGTTACGTTGATTGTAGCACAGGGAGAAGGCGGATTCAATGTTTCACGCGGGGGAGAAGGCCTATTTTTTGCGCATGTTTCCACAATATGATCAGTTTGATGTCGCCAAAAACCGTCAGGTATTTATCGCTTTGATTTGACAGACTGAACGAAATGATGCCCATTTCCGCGTTCTTGCAATGTTCTCACATTCGTCCTGTATATTTCTAATTATCCAAGGGCAAAGTAGAGAAGAAAAGGTCATACGATCCCCTCTGCAAGACATCAATGCTCGAAGGAGGCTATCATGATGATGACGATCGGTGCGCCAGTTTTCGCCAAAGATGGACGTATTGGTGTGTTGCGCTATGTTGTGCTTGATCCTCGCACGCGTGAGATCAGCGATCTCATCGTAAAGTTAGAGGGTTTGTCGGGAGAACGCGTGATATCCACCCGTTACATCGAACGCATAGGAGAAGATGGCGCGATTCATCTCAATATCACCAGGCATGTTGCGCAAAAATTACGAATGTTTGATCATCGAGAGTTTGTCACGCCGGAGTGGGCGGATGACACCCCTTATGGTCGGAGTGAATTGCTTGTTTGGAATGATACATATGGTGTGGTCGTCAAAGAGATGCCAACACCCCTCAAACGCGTGCACATCGATCGCGGCGTTGATGAGGACAACATTCTAATAGGCCGAGGAGCTCATGTGTATACATCACTCGGTGAACGCGTCGGATCTGTCGATCATGTAGCGGTGGATCCTGAATCTCGAAAATTGCTTTACCTCGTCATCCGACTCCCAGGCATTCGTCGACGTCGAGTGGTGGTAGCGGCATCTCAGGTCAAGGAATGGCGACATGACAGCGTCATTTTGACTCTGGACCGGGAGGCCTTGCAATCTTTGCCTCCTTATATGCCCCCGAAACGCGATGAGACCCTGGTCCGACTGGTTCATGAGGCTATTGAGTCGCTGGGCCTTCCCATAGAAGACCTTCGCGTCTTTGTCGACCGGGGACATGTTTTGTTGCGCGGTCATAGCCACTCGCCTGCAGACAAACGACGCATTGACGCCGCCGTTCGAGCCGTTCCAGGCGTGGTTGGCGTCGACAACGAGATTTCAACGGATCGTGAATTGGAGATTCGAATCCAGGAACGACTATTGGCAGATCCGATTGCAAGCCTCTATCCCGTCGATGTCCTGGTGAAAAACCGCATCGCCACTGTCGTTGGCAAGGTGCCCAGTCTATCTATACAGGACATCATCCTTGAGATTGTCCGCAACACCCCGGGCATTGTTTCCGTCATCGACGACATTGCAATCGACCGAGATGCGTTTGCAGGAGAGCTCCCCCCTATTCTCACTGTTCAGGTCCAGGAGCCCTGAACAAACGCCCCAAGGTGACTGTCAGGCGCGCGGAGACAACCTTCGGCCAGGGCCCGACGACCGCCCCTCTATGTTGCTTCCGCGTGCCATTTTGCATCGTTCCTGACCCCATCGCCTCACGTTGTGACCTGCCGCATTAATCGTCATGGCCTTTCAACGTTTGTTGTCGCAACAAGGTCTGTCGCATAGAGGTTTCGATGTAAGGGTAAGCAAACCATATCAACCCAACGCCAAACAAGGTCCCCGTGACGACTCGCAACAGCCAGGAGCTGGACCGCAATCCAATCAATTGCGTCCCACCATCAATGGCCATCGGTAAGACAAAGAGAAGCAAATAACGAGCTTTGAGTCTGGGAAGACGCCCGCGCATCAAGGCGAAAAGAAGGCCCATCAAAAACATGCTGCCATAAATGGCGACATCGCGTTCACAGATGGCAACTTTGTACCCATGCTCTGGATCCCCAATGTATTGACGGCGAACAAAAATATTATCGCTATCGGCAACGCCATTCGCGGGTAGCTCCGAGCGTTCGTACACCGGCGATGGTCCAAAAAGGAAAAAAGAACGTTCGGGCAACTGATGGCAGGCCGGTCGATACATGGTGTAAATGACATTGGCTGGCGTTTCCGCGCCCACTTCCATAAGCACCGGCGCCAAAAGTGGCAAACCCACATACAGCAAAAAGAGCAGGTTAAAAAAAGCAAGCCAATGATGAAGAAACCAGACGACGCCGCGTTCAATGACTTGCTCTAACTTCAAAAAAAAGGATGGCTTCTTCTCTTGAATGCGCATCTCTAATGGTGGGTATTTATCCATAATACGTCCCTAAAATAAGAACGCCAAGTCGCGAAGGGCGCTGGACATTCACAACTTGGCGTAAGCTTCGTGGCGATAGCGTCACACGACGCATTACGGCATAATCTTTTCTAAATTTAAAGCAAGCTGTTCCTCTGGCAGATAACCAATCCACCGCGCCTGGATAATACCATCCTTATCGATGAAGAAGGATGTGGGGAAAGAATCGGTGCGGTATAGGCGAGTCACCTCTTGCCGTTGATCCAAAATTACCGGCATGGTCATGTTGTATTCCTGCACGAACTGCTCCACCGCTTCGGCTGGTTCGGCAACATCCACTTCTAGAATCATGAGGCCATCGTCCTTGTAGGACTCATACGCTTTGACCAACCCGGGCATCTCTCGACGGCATGGCGGGCACCAGGTGGCCCAAAAATTGACGATGACCGGTTGCCCTCTGAAATCAGCCAGGGTGAAGGTGGAGCCATCAGGATAACGGAACGCAAAATTGGGCGCAGGTTTGTTGGGACTCGGTTGCGCGCCGGTGTTCTTCACGCCAGCCAGGGTGGCGATAGCCAAATCCGCTGGGATATTGCTGGTATCGGCGGGCGCGCTATTGGCATTGGTATTATTTTGCAAAAACAACACCATAGACATCACTGCTAGAACCACGCCAGCCACCAACAATCCGATGGCTATCTGCCGATTTTTATTGGATTTTGATGCTTGATATTTGCGTTTAGATGCTTTTATCTTTTTGGCCATTTTTTATCCGACGTTTGTGTCTGATGTCCAACGTCCAAGCAGGAGGGGAATAGTCCGCATTCACGCGGAGCAGAGGATAGGTCAGACGGCAGCAGCGTCTTCTTCAAGTGTGGCGGCTGCAGAGCTGACGACAGTGCCGCTGAGGTAGCCAAGATAAGCTGGAACCAATGGCAGTACGCAAGGAGAGAGGAAGGACACCAGGCCGCCCAAAAATGCCAGTAGCAGCGAAATGTTGGTCATTCCACTCTCCCCCACCAGATTCTGCTCGAAGCTGAGGAATGTGCCATATTGAGAAAGACGAGCCAGCGTATCGGTAAAGAGCAACAGAGCAATGAGAATCAACAAAATACCGCTGATAATGCTGATAGTGGGAAGCCACTTGTAGAATTTGGGCAGATACACCGTCAGTTTAGAGAAAAACGCTCCAGCGAGCAGGAAAGGCACCCCCAAGCCAGCAGAATAAGCTGCCAAAAGCAAGCCACCCTGAGCCCACGTTTGATTTTGGGCGGCCAACAACAGAATGGCCGAAAGGATTGGCCCCACGCAAGGAGTCCATCCTGCCGCAAAAATGACGCCAACCAACCCGCTACGCCAATAGGTGGATTCCTCGCCAAAACGTCCACCCATATCCATCCGAAACTCCCGGTCGAATACATCGGTCAGGTTGCCGAAATAGATGGTCAGGGCGATAAGCCCGGCTTCAAGAAGCTGCAAAGGTAGCGTAAAGGCGCTACTGGTGACAAAGCTAAGTCCAGCCAAAAGCACACTGAACACAACCAGAACGAACTTATCCCACCCAGCGCCGGAGAAGACCGCCAAAGCGATGATCAATGCGTTGAGGAGGCGGATGTTGGCATCGATCTGATATTGATCCAGCCAATACACCAACCCGCCGAACACCAGCGCCGTAACGCCCCATCCCAGATATCCCATACGGACATGCGCCACTTTGATGGCAAAAATAATCAGTAAAATGGCGCCTGCACGAGTGATGACGGGCAAAATGTCATAGAGAACGCGATTGCCCAGCAGGCCCACCGATGCGCCTAACAAGGTGAACACAACCGAAAACCCCAGGACCAGGGCTACGGCATGGAAGAAGGTGACGCGCGGGCTAACAATGGTCTTCTGCATAGGGAACTCCCGTCATGAGAGATGGCATGTCAGCGACGTTGGTCGCTGACATACACATAGTAGATGCATGAAACTGAAAAAAGATTACATCCTTCAAGATCGTTTTTCCATACGTTCCAGCGCGTCCTCCAAAGCGTCGATCTCTGTATCGATCTGGGTTTGACGGCGGTAGATGCTGAGGACAAAGAGGAAAAGCACAAACCAGATGACAGCATATGCTGCGGCAAGATACGTCATGATACAAACTCCCTATTTAAAAGTTGAGGCGATCTTTCAGCGCATCCAAACGCTCTTCGGACCAGCCCAGTGAGATGCGATTGGCTAGCAGGGTGATGAATAGCAAAACAAAGGCGATGTTGGTGATCATAAAGGCTGTCAGCATGTTGGGGCCCAGCCCAAACTTCCCCGAATTTTCTGGCGCATCCACAATCACTGGATGAATGGTGTTCCACCAACGGATTGACATGAACGTCAACGGGACGCTAAGAAATGCAAAAATGCCATACACCGCGGCTAGACGAGCGCGGCGACTGGGTTCGTCGATGGCGCCTCGGAGCATGAAGTAAGCGATATACAACAGCAAAACAATGGTGTAAGTGGTTAAGCGGGGATCCCACGTCCAGTAGGTGTTCCACGCGGGCTTGGCCCATAGAGAACCGCTAATGATAGCAGCCACCGTAAAAGCAATGCCCAGCTCCGATGCGGAACGGGCCCAAATATCCCAACGGACATGCTTGGTGGCAAGATAGAGGATGCTGGCGACAAAGGCCACGAAGAACGCCAACATGCTGGACCAGGCAGAGGGCACATGGAAGTAGATAATACGTTGCGCTGGACGGATGCTGGGATCGACATTGATGGCGTCGGGCGCCTGGATTAACGCCATGTACACGGCAACCAGCATGGCGATCAGTGCCACAAAATTCATGATCTGGAGAAGACGGCGAGATAAGCTCATAAGCATGACCTCTTAATGACAAATGAAGGCCCAAAGGACAATGGAGCAATCCTAAGCGCCTTCGCGGGTTGTGAGAGGGGGAAATGTGGTGAGACTATTCTTCGACAACGAAATCAAACGTCAGATACGCGACAACGATATACAACAAATCAAAGAAAAGGATAAGGTTGAACCATTTCATCATATCGGCCAAGGTGTCGCCCTCCATGAAGCCGATGGTGGCGCGTATGCCGGCCATTAACACAGGCAGCATAACCGGGAAAAGCAACACCGGTAATAAAATCTCTCGAGTGCGCGTGTTCACCGCAAGCCCCGAAAAGATGGTGCCGACAGCTGCAAATCC